>CALRVN010000006.1:0-25008 GCA_943371625.1 Hyphomicrobium sp. CS1GBMeth3 | reverse complement strand
CTGGGGCTCGAAGGATTGCGAGTAGCTCGCATAGGCCGCGATGCCTCCGGGTAGCAGGTAGACGATACCAGCGTTGTAGGTGTTGTCGCTGTCCTTCTGGTACGCCGTAGGAGCGCCGAGGCGGTCGACGAGCGTGCTCTCGGCTCCGTCGTGCCGAGCGCCGACGCTGAGCATCAGCGAATTGTAGATCTTCATCTGATGCTGCACGTAAACACCGATTTGGTCGGCGCGCAGACCTTCATCGCGGTAGAGGAGAGGATTGTCGGGGATGGGCGCTCCGTATACCGGTGCGAAGGCATCGATGTTCGGGGCGATATCGTCGAATGATTTGGTGTCGTAGGTGTTCCAGCGATAGTCGACGCCGGCCAGGAATGTGTGACGCACAGGACCGGTCTCGAACTTCGCCTCGGCATTGCTATCGGTGGCAACGCCACGGCCCTTCTCATCGACGATGAAAATGCCCCGCATCAGGGTGCGCTCGTCGACGTCGAGGCCATAGCCGTAGAGCTGGTCGATATGCGCATCGTACTCGGCATAGCGAAGGTTGTGACGCAGGGTCCAAGTCGCGTCGAGGCGATGCTCAGCGAGATAAGCCGTCGACCAACCCGACCATTCGAATCGGTCGAAATAGGGCTCGCTCTCGAGGAAGCTCGTACCGATGCGGCCGTTGGGATTGGACCAAATAGTTCCGGAGGCTGGCACGCTTGGCGTCGGGATGGAGTTGTCGCGCTGGTAGCTATTGAGGAAGGTGATGGTGGTGTTGGCGCTCGGCCGAACGGTCAAAGACGGCGCCAGATAAATTCGATCCTCGCCGTTGGTCATATCGATCTGAGATTCGTTCTCCTTCACGAGACCGGTCAGCCGATAGGAAACTGCGCCGCCCGGAGCGATCGGGCCGCCGAAATCAAACGCCGCGCCCTTGTAGTCGTAGTTGCCGTAGCGCGCCTCTATCTCCGCGAATGGGGTATCCGTTGGTCGCTTGGTCACGAGATTTATGATGCCGCCCGGCGAACTCTGGCCGTAAAGAGTCGAGGCCGGTCCCTTCAGCACTTCGACACGTTCTAGCCCGTAAGCGTCGGGTTCGATGCCACCATAGGTGCCGGTCCGGATGCTGAGGCCGTCGCGGAATATCTGCCCGCTGTCGAACCCGCGCACCACGATATCGGACCCTAGGTCGAAGCCACGCGAGTTGGCGAACAGGCCCGGCGTGTAGAGCAGCGCCTCGTCGACGTCCTTGGCCTTCTGCTTGTCCATCTGGTCGGCCGTGACGACGCTGACCGAGCGAGGCGTCTCCACAAGCGGCGTGTCCATTTTCGTGGCTGTAGCGCTGCGCTTGGCGACAAATCCGTCGACGCGCCCGGTCGCGGTCTCTTCGCCGCTAGCCCCACCGTTCGTCGGTTGGCTCGGTGGAGAAGCCGGCGCGGCGGCCGCTACGGGCGCCGCGGATTTCGATTTTGGCGCGCCCTTCGACTTCGCTTTCTTCACAGCTGTCGGTGCTGTCGTGACGACGACAGGTGGTAGCTGTGTCGAGCCGGCGGGCGGCGCCGCCTGCGGCGGTGGCACCGGCTGATCGGGGGTGACATCCTGAGCGATGGCGTGGGTCGCCATGCAGAATACGAGGCCCGCAACGAAATGCGGGCGAAACCCGGGAACGCAAAACATTTGCCCTCAACGCTTTCACAAATATCGGGAACGCAAAAAGTATCGAGAGCACAATGTGGAGCGTTCACGTCAACAAAAAGGGGAAACATCTGCGGACGGAGTTTTCCGCACTGCAGTGTTGCCAAGCGGCCGCGGCCAGCCGGGAGCGAACGGCAACCCGCGCGACGCTGTCCTCCGCTTCGTTGCTCAGTGAACGGACCGTGGCCGACATGCGCACGCTGATCGCCGGGGGCTGATCGGCTTTCGATCTCTCGGACCTGAAACCATCCACACTGCTGCAAATCCCTGGCTTGAGACCGGCCGCCCGGAGGGCCATATTCAGGGCCATGCCGCCTCCCCCCAAGGACCCAGACAAGATCCCCAAGCCGCGCCCTTCGCGCGTCCGCTCCGGAAAGCCGCTGCCGCCGCCCATCGAGACGGCTGCCGGTACGCCGGAGGTGCGTGCGCGCGGCAAAGGCGGCCGCAAACGGGCCGAAAAACCGACCACAGGGCCGGGCGAGGCAGCACAGCCCGGCTTGAGTGTCGGCCCGCTGCACCCCGAGCTGACGCCCGGGGGCGGGGTCGAACTGCGGCCGATCCCGGCAGAACAGCGCTCGCCTGAGCAGCCCTTGCCCGGCCTGTCGGAAGCCCCCCAGGCCGCTTACGACACCCTCCGCGCCCTCGCCTTCCCCGGCAAACCGCCGGGTGAAGAGGCTCCGGCGCGTCCCTCCTACGACGGTGAGACCGAGCACAAACCGCTGCCCGCGCTGCGCCAGCAGGGCCCCCTGCCGCCATTCGGCGGCGCCGCCATCGGCCAGTACCTCGACGCGCTGCTTGCCAAGCCCGAGCAACGCTCCGACCGCGCTCGCCAGATCCTACTCGCCCAGCCGATGCTCGCCGAGCACCCGCTCGTCTCCGGCGACCGGCCGGCATTCGTCCCGCACCGTCCGCCGCGCCCGGAGAAATCCGAAGGCGGCGTCCACTTCAAGATCGAGTCCGAATACTCCCCCAAAGGCGACCAGCCGACCGCCATCGCCGAGCTCGTCGAGGGCGTGAAGGAGCACGAGCGCAGCCAGGTGCTGCTCGGCGTCACCGGCTCCGGCAAGACCTTCACCATGGCGCAGGTGATCGAGCGCACTCAGCGCCCGGCCCTCATCCTCGCGCCCAACAAGACGCTCGCGGCCCAGCTCTACGGCGAGTTCAAGAGCTTCTTCCCCGAGAACGCCGTCGAATATTTCGTCTCGTACTACGACTACTACCAGCCGGAAGCGTACGTGCCGCGTACAGACACGTACATCGAGAAGGAATCGTCGATCAACGAGCAGATCGACCGCATGCGCCACGCTGCCACGCGCTCCCTGCTCGAGCGTGACGACGTCATCATCGTCGCCTCCGTCTCGTGCATCTACGGTATCGGCTCGGTCGAGACCTACACCGCGATGACCTTCACCGTGCAGGTGGGCGAACGCCTGTCGCGCGACCAGCTCATCGCCGACCTCGTCGCTCTCCACTACCGCCGCAACGACATCAACTTCGTGCGCGGCTCGTTCCGCGTACGCGGTGACACCATCGAGCTGTTTCCGGCGCATTTGGAAGACCGCGCCTGGCGCATCTCGCTCTTCGGCGACGACGTGGAATCCATCGTCGAGTTCGATCCGCTCACCGGGCAGAAGGCAGACGAGCTGTCGCTGGTCAAGATCTACTCCAACTCGCACTACGTGACGCCCAAGCCGACGCTGCAGCAGGCGATCAAGCTCATCAAAGGCGAGCTCAAGCAGCGCCTCGAGGAACTGTATGCCAACGGCAAACTGCTGGAGGCTCAGCGCCTGGAGCAGCGCACCATCTTCGACATGGAGATGATGGAGGCGACCGGCTCCTGCGCCGGCATCGAGAACTATTCGCGCTACCTCACCGGCCGCAAGCCGGGCGAACCGCCGCCGACGCTGTTCGAGTACCTCCCCGACAACGCACTCGTCTTCGTCGACGAGAGCCACGTCACCGTGCCGCAGATCGGCGCCATGTTCCGCGGCGACTACCGGCGCAAGGCGACGCTCGCCGAATACGGCTTCCGCCTGCCCTCGTGCATGGACAATCGCCCGCTGCGCTTCGAGGAATGGGACGCCATGCGCCCGCAGACCGCGTTCGTCTCCGCGACGCCCGGCGGCTGGGAAATGGACGAAACAGGTGGCGCCTTCGTCGAGCAGGTCATCCGTCCGACCGGCCTCATCGATCCGCCCGTCCTGATCCGTCCCGCCAAGCAACAGGTCGACGACCTGCTCGACGAGGTGCGTCAGGTGGCCAAGAGCGGCTACCGCACCCTCGTCACCACGCTGACCAAGCGCATGGCCGAAGACCTGACCGAATACATGCACGAAGCCGGCATCCGCGTGCGCTACATGCACTCCGACATCGAGACGCTGGAGCGCATCGAGATCATCCGCGACCTGCGCCTCGGCGCCTACGACGTGCTCATCGGCATCAACCTGCTGCGCGAGGGCCTCGACATTCCCGAGTGCGCGCTCGTCGCTATCCTCGACGCCGACAAGGAAGGCTTCTTGCGCTCCGAGACCTCGCTGATCCAGACCATCGGCCGCGCCGCGCGCAACGTCGACGGCCGCGTCATCCTCTACGCCGACAGCGTCACCGGCTCGATGGAGCGTGCCATCGCCGAGACGGGCCGCCGTCGCGAAAAGCAGATCGCCTACAACACCGCCAACGGCATCACGCCCGAAAGCATCAAGCGCAACATTCAGGACGTGCTGTCGTCCGTCTACGAGCAGGACCACGTCACGGTCGACACCGGCCTCGCCGATGCGCCGGTGGTCGGGCACAACCTCGCTGCTGTCATCGAGGACATGGAAAAGCGCATGCACACCGCAGCGGCCGACCTCGAGTTCGAGACCGCGGCGCGTCTGCGCGACGAAATCAAGCGGCTGCGCGAGACCGAGCTTGCCGTGTCGGACGATCCGCTCGCGCGTCAGGAGGACGTCGAGCAGCGCACCGGCGGCTACAAGGGCGAACGGAAGTACGGCGGCCCCCCGCGGGTAGATGCTTCCTCTGGTTCCCTCCCCCCTCGCGGGGGAGGGTCAGGGAGGGGGGGATCGACGAACGTCGACCGTGGCAGTGGTTCACGGATTGCGACCGATTACGAACCCATCCAACCGACGCACGCGCAGCAGAGTTCAGTCCCGCTACCGACGCGCGCCCGCAAGCCATCGATCGACGACATGGGCCCCGGCACCGACCGAGCCATCCCGCTCCGCGACCCCGAGAGCATCCCGGCGCGCGCACCGACCGTGGACTCGCGCCAGAAGGCCGGCGCGTTCGGAGAAGGTGTGCGCGGACCGCACAAGCCGACGCTCGATGAGATGGGCCCGCACGCGATGCTGCCCCCAAAGGGCAGCAAAATTCAGCAGCCCACGCGCACCGTCGACATTCCCACAGAAGCCGAGAAGAAAGGCCGCCGCGGCCGCCCCCGCAAAACCGGCCGCCCCGGGCAGTAGGCCGATGTCTCGCGCCTCGATCTATCCCGTGCTATTTTGACAGCCATGACCAAGCTCGAAGAAATCGAACAAGCCGTTGAGAAGCTCTCGCCTGAAGAGCTGAGGCGTTTCCGCGCGTGGCTGGACGACCTAGAAGAACGCCTGTTCGACGAAAAGATCGAACGCGACGCCAAGGCCGGCAAGCTCGACTCCCTTGAAGCTCGCGCCTTGGAAGACCTCAAAGCCGGGCGCACCAAAGACCTCTGAATCGCGCTGGCGACTGCCCATGAGACATGTCGCCACCGACGACTTCTGGAAGTGCTACGACGCCCTGCCAGACCAAGTACACCGACAGGCGGACAAGAGCTTCGCCCTGCTCAAGCAAGACCCGTCTCACCCATCGCTGCACTTCAAGAAAATCGGTCGCCGGTGGTCCGCTCGCGTCGGCCGTAGCCACCGAGCGCTCGCTCTGGAGATCGACGGCGGATTTCTGTGGTACTGGATCGGCTCGCACGACGACTACGACCGGCTGATCCGCTGAGGTTCAAGCGGCCGCCCGGGAAACAGGCTCCTGGCGCCCTCGCGAAATTCCTTAGTTCGCGGACGCTTCGCGCTGTCCGCCCGGCAAATTGACATTGAGGTCGAGCCGGACTGTCTTTGTCCCGTGCAGCACGCCGTTGATCAGCTGCGCCTCAAACACCGAGTATGGCCACGCATCTCCGCGCCATGAGACCGTTTCGATGCGAAAGCCCTCGCTGTCGAGCTCCACCTTGTGAATCCCGTCGCAACCCAGCCGCGCCGCGACATCGGACCCGGTCATCTTTTCTAGATTCAGGGTCGAGATCGAAGCCTCACTGACTGTGCAGGCACTCGCCGGCAGCGACAGTCGCGCCACTCCAAGTCCGATAATTGCCACAACCAATCCGATGACCGGGATGGCAACCACCGCGATCAGCAACATCTTCAGCCAGCGCATCATGACAAGTCTCCCCTTGTTTCACGCGGCGCGATGATCGCAGGTGCCGAGGAGGGCAGCGGTTACGCGGGGAACACCCCTCACGCACATTGCCGTTCTTACCGATCGCGCAAGCAGGAACGTTTGTAAGGCGCTCGATCGCAGAAGCAGCTAAATGCATGAGCGATCGAAGCCGGCCGGTAAGCACGCGCCGCTGATATCCTTGAGACAGCGCCGCCGCACGGGCACGCACTCCGCACCCCAGCAAAGCTGGTCGAGCACAGGAGCACGCGACATGGTTCATCACGCAAAAGGCGAAGGCTCCGCTCGTCAGCCGCGCGCTGAGCGCTTCGCCGCCGGCAAGAAGCTCCGCTCTGAGGTCTCGCGCGAGAGCCACGCCGACTTCACGCCGACCGACAAGCGCGACCCCGTCGCGATCCTTTCCGAGACAGACGCGAGCCGCATTCCCGAACTGCTCCCGATCCGCTACCAGCGCATGGCGGAGTCGCCGTTCGCTTTCCTGCGCGGTGCGGCAGCCGTCATGGCTCAGGATCTAAGTCACATGCCTCGCATCGGCATCCCCGTGCAGGCCTGCGGCGACTGCCACGTGATGAACTTCGGCGCCTTCGAGACGCCCGAAGAACAGGTCCTTTTCGACATCAACGACTTCGACGAGACACTGCCCGGCATCGACTTCGCCGTCGATTTGAAGCGGCTGGTCGCAAGCGTCGCCGTCGCCGCACTCAACGCTGAGGCAAGCCCAAAGCAGGCGCGCGCCCTCGCCCGCACGACCGCCCGCGGCTACCGCGAGTTCATGGCCAAGCTCGCCAAGCTGCCGCCGTTGCAGGTCTGGCACACGCGCATGGAGCTGGAGCGCGAGGTGAAGCTGATCGACGATGCCAAGCTGCGCGACAAGATACTCGGCACGCTGGTGAAGGCCCGGCGCGATCGGGCGGCGGACGACAACTTCCCCCATCTCGCCACCGCCAAGGGCGGCAACCTCCGCATCGAGGACCGCCCGCCCACGATCTATCATTTGGATGACGCGTCGGACGCGCAGCACACGATCCGCGCGCGCTCGGTGCTTGCCGCCTATCACGCCACGCTGCCGCCCGAGCGCCGCGTCCTCATCGATCGCTACGCCCTCCGCGATCTCGCGTTCAAGGTGGTGGGTGTCGGTAGCGTCGGAACGTTTTGCGCTATCGGGCTCTTTGCAACCGCCGACGACGAGCCTCTGTTCCTGCAGATTAAGGAAGCGCAGAAGTCTGTTCTCGAACGCATCAGCCCGCCGGCCAAGCCTATCGCGCATCAGGGCGAGCGCGTGGTCGAGGGGCAGCGGACGATGCAGGCGGCTAGCGACATCTTCCTCGGGTGGACCGCCGATGCGAAGACCGGGCGCTTCCTCTACGTCCGGCAGCTCAAGAACCGGCGCCTCGGGTCGATCGGCGAGATCATCGAAGCAGACGCGCTAGGCGCTTATGCCGTTCTCTGTGGGCGCACGCTTGCCCGCGCACACGCCCGTTCGGGTGATCCCGCCAGGATCGCCGGCTACATGGGCAATGGCGATGCGTTGGACGAGGCGCTGGCGAGTTTCGCGATGGCCTACGCCGATCAGACCAAACGCGATCACGCCCGCCTCCTCGCCTCACTCAAACCCGCCGGCGAGAAGGCGGCGCCGAAGTCGCGCCACTGACCGCGACCTTACAACCTCAGCCGACAGCCGCCCGCAATACCGCCGCCCGGGCGGCAGCGCCCGCGAATGATTTTGCCGCAATCGACGACGCATATGAGGCTAATCTGGAGAATAGCCTCCCATGCTCACTCGCCGTAGATTTCTGCAGACGCTCGGACTCGCGGCGCTCGGGTCCTTCTCGCTCGGTGGCTACGCATTCGGCATCGAACCGCTGCGTCAGCGCGTGCAGCGCTATTCCTTGTCACTTCCCCGATGGCCGGACGGTCTGAACCTCAAGATCGCGGCGCTCGCTGACATTCACGCCTGCGAGCCGTGGATGTCGGTAGATCGGATCAACCACATCGTCGACGTTACGAATTCGCTCGGCGCGGACATTGTCGTGATGCTAGGCGACTATTGTGTGGGACATCCCTGGATAAGCCGTTGGGTTCATTTCAAGGACTGGTCGACCGCGCTCTCCGGTCTGCGCGCGCCCCTTGGCGTGCACGCTATTCTCGGCAATCACGACTGGTGGGAGGACCGAGCCGCCCAAAAAGCAGGAAAAGGGCCGGTATTTGGCCAAGTGGCTCTCGAGCGGGTCGGTATCCCAGTCTACGAGAACGACGTCGTCAAGATCGACCATAATGGCAGATCGTTCTGGCTGGCGGGACTCGGCGATCAACTCGCGCTTCTCCCACAACGGCAGTGGGGGCGATCGTCGTCGCGAGGCGTCGACGACCTGGCAGGGACTCTGTCGAAAGTAACCGATGACGCACCGATAATTCTGCTGGCGCACGAGCCGGACATCTTTGCGCGCGTCCCCGATCGCGTAGCGCTCACGCTTTGCGGGCACACTCACGGTGGCCAAGTGCGCCTGTTCGGCTATTCGCCGGTAGTGCCGTCCCGGTTCGGCAATCGATATGCCTACGGCCACGTCGTCGAAGCCGATGCCCTCCGCGCCAGTCCGACACGACATATGATCGTCTCGGGTGGCCTCGGCTGCGCCATAGCGCCGGTAAGACTTGGCGTGCCTCCGGAGATCGTGCTGGTCGAACTCGGATCGGCCGCCGCAGCAGCTTCCGCTTCTTCGTGACGAGGCACCGACGGGCCACTTCGCGTTGCTCAAAGCGACACCCGATTCACACGCGAGGAACCAGATAGAGTGATTGGCGAGACGCCGATCACCCGCACCCGCCGCTAGACAGCCAGAGCACCAGGCGCCTCTGATTTCGCGCGGAGCGCCTGTAGGAACGCCTCGGCTTCCTTTGGCTTCATCCCGAGCTTCCCGGCAATCTGATGCAGAAGCGTCGCTTCCGCACTCTCCAGTGTGCCATCAGCCATCGCAACGTGCGAAGCCGCGCGCAACAGCATCGCCTTCGCGCTGTTGTCGAACCGACGGCCCATCGCGCCGACGTAACCCTCAAAGGCCGCGGGCGCGTTTTGAACCCACTGCCAGTCGGCCATGAAATCGGCGTCAGTCAACGGCTCACCGAAAATCTGCTGGTAGATCTGACGCGCGACCGCTGCACTGCGATCCGGGGCGGCGGACGCCATCGCCACGCTCGCCATCAGCCTGCGCGAAGTCGTCTGGAGCAATGCGAGCTTCTTCGGTGCAGCCGCCTTGGAACGTCTTCCGTCGAGGTATCCCCATACGGCGACGACTACGATCAGCAGCCAAAGCGAGTAGCCCATTACGTAGTCGAAGGCGGGTCGTTCGTAAGCGGGTAGAGGTGACGGCAACAAGCCTTGCTGCTGCAGGCCGGCGAGTTTGTCGCCTTGCGGCATTGGCCAATATGTCGTCGACGCGCCGCCCTCGCACAGCACGTATTCGTCGGTCGTGTAGACCCCGCCGATAAGGAAAAAGGTGTAGGCCTTATAGCAAAGCGAAACCGGCTTTCCGTTGTTGAGGATTTTGGTTTCGGCAATGACGTGAAGTTTCTCGTCCGGCCCGAAGTGAAGTTTCGCGGCTTCCGCAGGAGCGGGAAGCAGGATCAAAACCGCCAGAAGGGCAATCCCGAGCAGGATGCGTTCAAGGCAAGGGCGGAACATCGGCGTCTGCTCTCAGACTGGACGGACTGGTATCGGGACATTCTCACAAGTTGCGTGACGCTGCCGCCGCAATCTTGCGGCGTGCTGACGTCCACCCCTCCTCGTGGCTGCGCGGCCACAGAATTGCGATCCGGCAGGGCCGGAGACGCCCCAAAATAGAGTTGCAGCCCGCCGTCTTGCATCGCATTGAAGGTCCCCAACCGTTCTTCCTATTGAAGATTCATTGATTGGACGCAGGGGCAAACCGCGTGGGCCGCATTGGACGCATTTTCCTCACCGGCCTCTTCGCCGCGCTGCCATTGCTGCTCACGATCTTCGTCGCCGCCTGGCTGCTCGCGCTGATCAATCAGTACCTTGGGCCCAGCAGCGGCTTCGGCCGCTTCCTCAGCTCGCTCGGCTTCGGCGTCGGCACATCCGAACTGGCCTCGTACCTGATCGGCCTCGGCCTGATCGTCGCCGGCATCTACGCGCTCGGCCTCGCCGTGCATTCGCGCCTCGGCGCCTGGATCGCCGCGCTCTTCGACGGTCTGGTCCGCCGCATCCCGCTCATCTCCAACGTCTATGATCTCGCAAGCCGCTTCGTGTCGATCGTCGACACCAAGAACGGCGACAGCTTGAAGGGCATGAGCCCGGCGTGGTGCTATTTCGGTGGCAAGCCGGGCGCTGCGGTGCTCGCGCTGCTCCCGTCGCGAACACCGATCACCCTTGGCGGCGAAAGCTACCTCGGCATCCTCATTCCATCCGCGCCGGTGCCGTTCGGGGGCGCGCTAGTCTACGTGCCAGTGGCGTGGATCGAGCCCGCAGAAGGCGGCATCGACGAGCTGATGAGCGTTTACGTCTCGATGGGCATCACGCCCCCGGGCGCCAACGCCCTGACACGCACCTAAACCAAAGCATAGTCGCACGAGCCGATAGCGTGCGCGGCACCAACACATATGCCGCCGTACCAAACCCTCGTGCAATGTGAGCACGGCGCACCGCGACCTAACTTCAATGCATTGAAACGATGCATTGGAGCTGTGCCATGCCGGCCATTCAGACTGCGACGATTGCCAAAACCTACGCCATGGATGGCTACGACGGCGGCCGCGCTGCCGACGAGCCCGAGCACTTTCGCCGTTCCGAGCTCGGCCTCATAGCGCGCCGGCGCAACGAGCCCAGCGACGATGACGTTCGCGCCGTCGCCCTTGCTGTCATCGCGCTCACGACCTGCGGAAACTTTGAATAATTGTCCGCGCGTGCCGGCCTATTTGGACTGAGCGGCAGCGCAATGGGCGCACGTGCACGATGACCCGTGCGCATGCGTGTCGGCGCTGCACGCAACACCTGGGTCGTTCGCCGTTCCGGCAGCGGTGACTTCCCCGACAACAGAGGGCGCGACCGTGGCTCGCTCCTCGGCGAAGGCAACCGCGGGCACGACCACCCAGCTTCCACTGATCATCGCGGCGCCCAAGAGCGCAGACGTCAACGGCTTCATGAAGATCTCCCTGGCACGCTACGTCGGATAATATAACATCCGAAATATGGCGATATTTCAGCACCTTCTCGCGTTGCAATCCTTGCCACTCAACCCACGCAATCGGTGAATTTCCAGTCATGCGAAACGCACTCGCGCGAACGCTCGACACCCACCTAATATGCAGCCCGGGGAAGTCAGGCTCTCGGGGATCGCCGCACGTGTTCAAGTTCATCGCCAAGGCATGGCGCGGCGAGGCGCCGTTCTGGCTCAGCATTCTTCTGTTTTCCCTGTTTCTCGGCCCGGCCGCGGTCATCGGCGGGACGAGTTGGCTCAGCGTCTACACCACCGACGCGACAGCCTACTCCTGCATGATCGCCGGCATCCTGGTGTTCGCTGGCATTGCGCTGATCGCCGTGTGGCAGCTCGTCGGAGCATGGCGCGCCACGTCGAAGAGCAAGGCGCCCGGCCGCTGGTTCGTCACGCGATGGTTTGGACGCGCCGTTGCAACAGCCAGTTTTCTCCTGGCGGCGTTCGCGTTCGTCCAGATGCCGAGCATCGTGGCGCAATATTACACAGAGGCGACCGATGGCGACTGGATAGGCCAGAAGGGCCACACGGTCGAAATCGACGGCGACCAGATCATCGTCTCGGGTCACATGTCGTGGGGACTGCATGACGCATTCGTCGCCGCCCTGAACGACAATCCGAACGTCACGACGGTCGTCTTGAACAGTCCGGGCGGGCACTACGCCGTCGGGCTACGCATGGCGCGCATGATCCGCGAGCGCGGCCTCGACACCCTGACCACGGAAATGTGCGGCAGCGCCTGCACCTACGCGTTCCTCGGCGGGCGCAATCGCACCTTGCAGAACGGCGCCAAGCTCGGCTTCCACGCGATGGCCGGCAACACCCAGGTCGTTCTGAACCGGATGCAGCAACACGCCACCGAGACCCTCAAGGCAGCGAACGTGCCCGACAGCTTCATCGAGCGCGTATTCGCGACGCCGTCCGACGACGTCTGGTACCCGACCGTGCGCGAGCTGCGCAAAGCCAATGTCATCACCGAAGTCGGTGACTGAGCTAAGGGCGCAGACCACCAACGGTGACCCGCCGGAGCTACTCGGGCCCCGCCGCCAGCTTGGCGATCGAAGCCGGCACCGGCTCCGGCACGGACGGCGCGATGTCGTACATGCGATTGAGCGTGGCGTGGTCCGACGACTTGTTGCGCAGCGACGCAAGATAGTCGTCGACGAACGGACGCGGCATGCCAAGCGCGCCGGTGCCGCGTGCATCGGCACGGGCCTTCATGCTGTCGAGCCCGGCCGACAAATGCTCCATGCAGTCGATCCGCGAGAACACCATTTCCTTGATGTCGCTGCGCGGCCTGCAAGCTTCGCCGTATCCGTTGACGACCTTGCCGCCAGCCTCGGCCGGAAAATACAGCGGCTCGGTGCCGCTGCCGCGCTTCTTCGTGTTCTGCCGCTGGCTGCCCCAGAAGCAGACCATGTCGCGACCGCCGACATCGCGGCGGCCGAGATAGACCACTTGATGCCCCTTCTCGGAAGCACCGACGTTCTCGTTCCAGAACAGCTTCAGGAAGTCGCCCGGACGCGCATAGACGAGCTTGTCGTCGCGGAAGCTTGTGCCGATGCCGGTGTGCTTGAACAGCGCCGCAACACCCGCACCGTTGGAGTTGAAGATCCAGTACGGCCCTTGGCCATCGACCAGCTGCGTGCCGTCCGCCATCCGCCGGCTGACCTCGAGCGCGCGCACTTGCTCGGCGCTGAGATTGATCCGGCCGTCGTTCTGCAGCACCGCGACGAGACGCGCGAACAGCGCATAGGTGGCGCTGGTGCAGTGAGACGGGAAGCCGTCATAGACACGCATCTCCAAACGCCCGCCGCCGATGGCGTGCGACTGGACCTCTGGCGAGACGAAGCTTGAACCCACGCTATAGCCGCCGCCCGTGGGCAGTCCGCTGATGATGTCGAGCACCATCGCGTTGTAGTCGACGCCGCCGCATGCGCGTGCACCGAGCGCGCCGGCATGCGCAGAGCAATTCAGCCCCACGAGCGCGACGATCGCACCGACTGCGCGCACAATGCGCGCTGCCGAGGATTGCATCCTCATGCTGGAATTCCCCCGGTAATGACCTATCCTGCCCCTTACCTGCCTTCCTCCGAGCGGCAGGATAGCGGCGCTTTCCCGTGGCGAGTCGCCTCGCATTTGCTCAGGCTGACTTTGAACCGGTCACTGTGGCCGCGTTGCTTCAGCGCAAGTCCAGGAAAGCCAATAAAAACGGCGATATAGCGCCAATGTTGGCCCGTGCTGCAGGTGCTTTCAATTTTCAAAATTTCACCGCGAGCGCGCGCAGCGGCAACGCGATTTGCTCGTCCGCGAGCATGATTGGGGCGAAATGGAGATGCTTTCGGCCGCTATTCGCGCGGCCGATTGGAGCAGTCTTCTATCCGTGCGCACCCATCAGGCGGCGCGCGCCGGCTCTGATCTTTTCGCGCACCGACGGCTGCGCACTCGTTGCCGGCACGGGCGCCCTGTTCTGGCCATCAACACGCTTCGCCAGCGTGCCGTGAATGAGATCGTGGATGTATTGCAGCTTAGTCTTCGCCGGATCTGAGATCACGAACGGATAAAGGTCCGGCTGCCCCATGCTTCGGTTGAGGCTGTTGACCGCGAACGTGATCGGCAACCACGCCTCCATCAGCGCAGCGACATTCGGCGCGCGATAGGGATTGCGGTCGACGGTAGCACTTGGCGCTTCCTCGATGCGCGGATTGACCGAGAGGTGGAACGCGTACGCCATCTCCAGCGTGTCGACGATGTGCAGGTAGTGCGCCCACGTCTCGGCGAAATCTTCCCACGGGTGCATCGTCGCGTAGGCGGAAACGTAGTTCTCCTGCCAGTTCGGTATCGGCCCGTTGTCGTAGTAGCGCTGCAGCGCCGTGTTGTAGTCTTCGCTCTCGTCGCCGAACATTGCGCGGAAGCTGTCGAGTTCGCCGCCGTCACGCACGAGGCGATCCCAATAGAAGTGTCCCACCTCGTGCCGGAAGTGACCGAGCAGCGTACGGTACGGCTCATGCAGAAACGCACGCGCCTGCTCGCGCGCAACGTCATCCGCCTCGCTCAGCGAGATGGTGATGACGCCGTCGTCGTGCCCCGTCATGACCTTGTGCTGCGGCGCATCGGCGAGGAAGTCGAACACCAGCGGGGCCTGCTCACCGCTCGCCAGCGATGGCATCGGCAGCTTCAGTTTGATCAACGAGTAGACGAGACGGCGCTTGGCTTCCTCGGTGCGCTGCCAAAGGAGGTGACGCGACGGATCCGTGATGTCCGGAATGGTGCGATTGTGCTGGCATGCCCGGCAATGCGCCACGCCGGAGTCGGCACGAACCATCCAGTTGCACGCCTGATGCTCCCAATTCGCACAGAAGCGATATAGGTTGCCCGGATCGGCGAGAGCCACCCACTTGTCGCCTTCCGGCTCCGCAGCGGTCATCGTCTCTTGGTCCGGAAGATAGCCGGTAAGATGATGACAGCGCTCGCAGCGAGTATTCTCGAAATACAGCGGGTTGCCGCAGCTCTGGCAGGCGAACAGCTTCATGGGGCACCGAGGGCTTTGACGTGGGGGCTCAGGTACGGCGAATGAGGCCGACGATCAGCAGCAGCAAGAGCGCGCCGAGCAGCGACGCCACGATGTTGCCGCCGAAGGATTGCGTATAAATCCCGAGACTTGGCGCCAGCAGGCCGGCGATGCCGGCACCGAGGATGCCGATGATGATGTTACCGAACAGGCCGAAGCCGTAACCTTTGACCAGCACTCCGGCCAGCCAGCCGGCAATGGCACCAATTACGATCCAGGCGAGAATGGATTGCGGCTCGAGCATATGGGTTCTCCTATGCGCCCAAGCCTAGCAATGGCGGGTGCGCCGCCTATAAATCCGCTCGTAAGCATTTGGTTCTCACCCGAACGAATTAATTCGCCGATTGCCGGGAATTGCAGCAATCGCGCCACGGGGAGAGCTATTCGACCGGCATCTGCGCCGTGTCCGATACCTTCGCAATGATGTGGTAGTTCCACAGCGCCGGCGTAAAGCCTTCGCCGTCCTCGTTGAGGTACACCTCGATATAGTCTGCCTTTTCAAGCTGGTCGGTATCGAGCCACACCGTGCCACCGATCGGCACGGACTCGCCTCTGCGATAGCAGGCCACCGGGAACTCGATGATCTGGTCCGGCGCCAGCTTGTCGCCGGCGTTCTTGAAGATCTTCAGCACCTGGCCTTCGACGAGACAGCCGCCCGGACCCTGCCGCGGGGCGTCGACCTTCGTGATGGCGAGCTGAACGTGATACGCCGCCGACTGGCGCGCCTTCCGATAAACCTCGGGCGCCATCATGGCGTGTGCAACACCCGTTAGTAAAAGCAGCGCTACGGCGAAGCGTACAATCCGGTCCATTTGCCCTCGCGGCATTTGTCTTCGACGACGAGACCAGCGGGCATACTGCTATGTAGGGTGTTAAGCCTCACTTGCCATGCTTGGTGAGCCAATCCTTCATCGATGCGATCTCCGCCTCCTGCGCGTTGATCACGCCCTGCGCCAGCTGGCGCATCTGCGGGTCTTTTCCATACCGCAGCACCACCTTCGCCATGTCGATGGCACCCTGGTGATGCGGGATCATCCCACGCACGAAGTCGACGTCGGCATCGCCTGTCAGCTCTACGTCCATCGCCCCGTGCATCTTGTCGTTGGCTGCCTCGAAGGCTTCGACGACTTGGTCCTTCTGCTCGCCCGACGAAGCGGCGCCATGCTCGTGATGTTCGTGGCCATCCTGCGCCCCCGCAACGGGCGCGAGCGCGACGAACGCGGCAACGAAGAGAGCGTGCGATAGCTTCATGTGCGATTCCTAGATGTCTCTTCCCAGACGTCCCACAATGTCCGTACCAAACATTGATCCTGCACAAACCGGAGCCAAGCGATTAGGCGTAGTCCCCTTCCGCGATCCATCCGTTTGAAGCCGGACGGACAACTATACGGGCCTCCAAAGGGTGCGACGCTTTGTCTTGCCACCGGGCAGTGAGGCGCCTACCTTGGCTCAACTAGAAGCGCCAGAGGGCGTGCCATGACCACAGAAACATTGACCCGTGAAATTTCCAAAGCCGACGTCGAGCGGTTCCTGTTCGGCAAGCACATCACGGCGTGCCCGGCCTGCGGGCGTTTCCGCTCCCAATGTGACCTCGACGTGCAGGCGATCACCTGTCACCGGCCTTCGGCCGCAAGCCTGACGACATCGTCGACGCCGGTGGACGTTCTGATGGTGGTCTGCCAGAACTGCGGCGCCATTCAGTTCCACGACCGCACGGTCGTCGCTAAATGGCTCGACTGCCAGCGCCGCGCAAAGTAACGCCGGCGCCACGCGAGAACATCATCGGAGGAAACGTATGGCCGCTCTTTCGCGTCGAGGCGCCGTTCTGGCCCTCGCGCTTTTCGCTTCATTCGGCGTCTCGATGACCGCCGTCACCCCCGCAGCACTCGCACAAGGAAAGCCAAGCGTGACAGCTTCCGGTCTGATCCTCGCCGACACCAAGGTCGGCACCGGCGCAGAAGCCAAGTCCGGCAACGCCCTCAGCATGCACTACACCGGCTGGCTGTACGAGAACGGCAACAAGGGAGCCAAGTTCGACTCCTCGCTCGATCGCGGCGAGCCATTCGCATTCCGCCTCGGCGAAGGTCAGGTGATCAAGGGCTGGGACGAAGGCGTGGCCGGCATGAAGGTCGGCGGCAAGCGCACGCTGATCATCCCGCCTGAGCTGGGTTATGGCGCGCGCGGCGCCGGCGGCGCTATTCCGCCGAACGCGACGCTGCTGTTCGAGGTCGAGCTTCTCGGCGTGAAGTAAGCCGGACCTGCAAGCCACAAGAAAAAGCCGTCTCAGCCTCGGGCCGGGACGGCTTTTTGATTCATCTAGTGTCGGCTGGCGGGGCGGCGCTACTTGAGCGGCGCGCCTTCGCAATTCTCGCTGCAGCCGATCGGATAGCCCCAGGCCGGATAGTACGGCGGCTGGATGTTGTATGGGCGCGGACGCCGCATCTCTTCCGCCGGACGCCAGTCGCCAGAGTTGTAATACGGATAGTACCGCGGGCGCTCATAGACGTACGGATACCGGTCCGGCGCATCCGGATCCCGGTCACGCCAGAACCAGCCGGCCGACGCAGGCGCGGCGTAGGCCAGCGCCGTGGCAGCCAGACCGATAGCAGCAAACGCAGTCTTTAATTGCATGATGCACCCCTATGCCCCCGAGGTTAGGCGATTCCACCCGGGCCGCCAATGACCGCCGGGACGCACCTCCCCCGGAAAATAACCGCCGGAAGTACATCGGATTTCGGCCCGTTTCCTACAAGATGAGCAGCGCCGCAGCCACGAAAGCCACCGCGAAGATGACGACCGGCTCTGTCAGATTCGCCGCCGCCCCGGCGTAAAGCGCCGCATGGCTCAGCCCCTCGCGTTCGATGGTCAGCAACGCGCGGTCGCGCTCGTCGAGCTCTGCCTCCACCGCTTGCACCTCCGCCGCCGTGCACGCCGTCGCAAAGTGCTGTCGCAGCGGTATGAACACGTACCGCGTGCCCGAAAGCGCCTTCTCGATATCGAAGCCCGGTTCGCATGGGATGTTCTCAAACCGGCGGCGTGTCACCGGCGAGGGAATGTGCCGGTGATGCGCGTCAACGAAGGCGCCATACAGCTCGAACAGCGATGGCTTGTCTTTACGCGCGATGTCCGCCGCGATCCGCTCGCAGCCGCCACTCCACAATGCGGATTCCGGATCCGCCTCGCACGTCATGCGCACGGCATACCCCGACGGAAGGTCGAACCGGCCCTGTTGGTCGCTGACATCGATGGCGACCGAGACGAGCGCAATTCCCAATCCTGCCGCGACGAGGAGACGCCAATGTTTGCGCCACTCCGCCAGCAGCCACTGGACGGCTTCGTGCGCTTTGGCCTTGCTCCCGTCCCAGTCCGCGGCCATGTCGCCCCCCGTTTCGGCGGCACTCCTCTAACGCAGGAGAGCAGTGCAAGTCGACCATCGGATAAGTGACACATCCAGCCGATTCATCAGCAAGCAACCCTTATCGGCAATTATGCCGATTGCATCCGATATTGGATGTTTTGTGCTGGTCATCGTTCAACAAATGGTGCAGTAAAAAGACGCTGTATACTGATAATTGGCCGACCAATCGGCGCCGCTTTTCCGCGAGCATTTTGCCGGTCGACTAATCTCGTAAATGATCAAAATAGGGGAGAGGGTGGTAGCCGCACCGGCATTCCGCCGCGCGCCGCTCAACTTACGATGGACACAACCGAGCTGTTGCAAAACATCTACCGGTGCTATCGCGAGAAGCGTCTCGCCGACGCCGTGTCTCTGCTCAGCGACGACTTTCAGTTCAAATCCAATATCGCCGACGACCCCATCGAGCCCCAGCGCCCGCGCAGTCGCGCCGAACTGACGCTCCTGGCCCACAAGTTCTTCGAGGACTACGACATCCTCCATCTCGAACCCGCCGCCATCATCGCCGACCAGGGCACCGCCTCGGCGCATCTGGCGGGCACCTTCCGTCACAAAAAGACAGGCCGCGTCTTCGAAACGACCTTCCGCCACGACTGGCGGTTTACCAATGGCAAGATCTGCGAGCTGCAGCAGCACCACGACGACGATGGCTGGCTGACGTTCCTTAAGAGCCTGAGCACCGAAGCGCCCTGACCCGGCCCGAGACGCGTTGGCCCTTCAAAGCCGTTGGCCTCAAGGCGAAAATTGAGCAAACTGCCCCTGTCACGGCGACGCTGCGCCCCGGCGCGGCCCGGTGCAGTTCTGCTATCTTCGTGCTAACCAGCGCCGGCGTGACCCCAGCGTGACCGAAGACCCATCGAGAAAGGTGCAAGGCGGAGAATGACCGGGCTTCCCGATTTCACGAAAATTGCCCTCGAAAGCGGCTCCGCCGGGGCCGCCGCGGCCGCCGCCAGCAACACCGTTGCCTGGGAGGCGCCCGAGGGCATCGCCATCAAGCCCGTCTACACGGCAGCCGACACTGCCGGCCTCGACTTCCTCGACACCTTCCCCGGCATCCCGCCCTACCTTCGCGGTCCCTACCCGGCCATGTACGCCCTCCAGCCCTGGACGGTGCGCCAGTACGCCGGCTTCTCCACCGCCGAGGATTCCAACGCCTTCTACCGCCGTAACATCCGCGCCGGCCAGAAGGGCCTCTCGGTCGCCTTCGACCTCGCCACCCACCGCGGCTACGACTCGGATCACCCGCGCGTGCGCGGCGACGTCGGCATGGCAGGCGTCGCCATCGATTCCATCTACGACATGCGCACGCTGTTCTCCGGCATCCCGCTGGAGCAGATGTCCGTCTCGATGACCATGAACGGCGCCGTGCTTCCCGTTCTCGCGCTCTTCATCGTCGCGGGCGAGGAGCAGGGCGTTCCCCCCGAGAAACTCTCCGGCACCATCCAGAACGACATCCTCAAAGAGTTCATGGTGCGGAACACCTACATCTATCCGCCCGACCCTTCGATGCGCATCGTCTCGGACATCTTCGGCTACACGTCCAAGCACATGCCGAAGTTCAACTCGATTTCGATCTCCGGCTACCACATGCAGGAAGCCGGTGCGACCGCCGACCTCGAACTCGGCTACACGCTCGCCGACGGCATCGAGTACGCGCGCGCCGGCGTCGCCGCCGGCCTCGGCATCGATGCTTTCGCTCCGCGCCTATCGTTCTTCTGGGCGATCGGCATGAACTTCTACATGGAGATCGCCAAGATGCGCGCCGCGCGTCTTCTCTGGGCGAAGCTCCTGCGCGAGGAGTTCAACGCCAGCGACCGCTCGCTGTCGCTGCGCACGCACTGCCAGACGTCCGGCTGGTCGCTGACCGCGCAGGACGTGTTCAACAACGTCACGCGCACCTGCGTTGAAGCCATGGCCGCGACGCAGGGCCATACCCAGTCGCTGCACACCAACGCCCTCGACGAGGCGATCGCACTGCCGACCGACTTCTCCGCCCGCATCGCCCGCAACACGCAGCTCCTGCTGCAGCAGGAGACCGGCACCTGCCGCGTCATCGATCCCTGGGGCGGCAGCTATTACATCGAACGGCTCACGTATGAGCTGGCGCGCAAGGCCCTCGCCCACATCGAGGAGGTCGAGCGTCTCGGCGGCATGGCCAAGGCGATCGCAGCCGGCATTCCCAAGATGCGCATCGAGGAAGCAGCAGCCCGCACGCAGGCCCGCATTGACAGCGGCAAGCAGACGATTGTCGGCGTAAACAAGTACCGGGTCACGGACGAGGCGAGGATCGACATCCTCAAGGTCGACAACAAGAGCGTGCGCGAGCAGCAGATCGCGAAGCTCGAACGCCTGCGCGGCGAGCGCGACGAGAAGACGACGCAGGCCGCGCTCAAGGCTCTGACCGACGGCGCCCGCGGCAACGGCAATCTCCTCGACCTCGCCGTGAAGGCGGCGCGCGCCAAAGCCAGTGTTGGAGAAATCTCTGATGCCATGGAGGAGGTCTTCGGTCGCCACCGCGCCGAGATCCGCGCCATCTCCGGCGTCTACCGGTCGGAGGCCGGAGCCATGAACACGAACGTCGCCAAGGTGCTGCAGCTCGTCGAGGCCTTCGACAAGAACGAGGGCCGCCGCCCGCGCATCCTCATCGCCAAGATGGGCCAGGACGGCCATGACCGCGGCCAGAAGGTGATCGCCTCGGCCTTCGCCGACCTCGGCTTCGACGTCGACATCGGGCCACTGTTCGCAACGCCCGACGAAGCCGCCCGCCAGGCCGTCGAGAACGACGTGCATGTCATCGGCGTCTCATCGCTCGCCGCCGGCCACCTGACGCTGGTGCCCGATCTCAAGCAGGCGCTCGGCAAGGAAGGGCGCGACGACATCATGGTCGTCGTCGGCGGCGTCATCCCGCCTGCCGACTACCCGGCGCTGTTCGAAGCTGGTGCCGCCGCCGTGTTCGGTCCCGGCACCAACATTCCCGAGGCCGCGACCGACCTCATCAACAAGCTCAACGTGAAGCTGGGCCACGCTGGCAAAGCCGCCGCGGAGTAGACCCACATCCTGAGTGGGGTAAGCGAGGCTCGCAAATGTCAGACGAAGATTGGCAACTGCGGAAAGAAGAACTCGAACGCATCCCACCTCGGAAAGTCGATCGCTCGACATGGCCGAAGAAGGTGAGGCCCATTGGTGTCGACGAGATGGACGCGTTGGGCGTTGACGATACGGGCACGCTCTATTGGCACGGCAAGTCCGTTGCTGTTCGTCGAATTGAATTGCGGTCGTGGGAATTGTGGCTGGCGGTTTTAGCGACGGTTGGCACTTTGCTTTCTGGACTCGCCGCGATGTTTCCAACCTTGCCATCGCTTTTTAGCGGCTGATCTGCAGATGAAAGAGAGCGACCGCTACGTAAAAATCGTCGAATGGTCCGAGACGGATCAGGCCTATGTCGGCAGCGCACCAGGCCTGATCTACGGTGGCTGCCACGGCTCAGATGAGCGCGCCGTTTTCGACGAACTGTGCCAGATCGTCGAAGAAGCCGTCCGGCTCTACCACGATGATGACAAGCCCTTACCGCCGGCAACCTCGGGCCGTGATCTTGCCAACAAGCTGGGCCACGCCGGCAAAGCCGCCGCGGAATAACGGGCTGCGAGCAGCCAAAACTACTTCAGTCCCAGCTCCGCCCGCAGCGACGTCTCGTCCGCATAGACGACGTCGTCGATTAGCCAGCGTCCGTCGAACTTCTTCATGCGGTACGCGATATCGACATCATCGTCGAACTGCTTGAACGACACCTTGATGACCGCGTTGGTGTCGTCCGACTGTTTGACCTCACTCTTGATCGACTTGCCCATCGCCTCGAAATCCGGATCCTGCGAGTAGGTGAAGATGTCGAAATCGATGCCCTCTTCCGAGTCGTCCAGCACGCCCGGCTTGAACAGCTTCTCCGCGAGGTCCTTCGCGAAGTTGTCATTGACGAAGGATTTGTGGTCGCTCGCCTCCTGCGTCGTATCAACGAGCGATTTCGCGATCTGCTCGAGACCCGGTCCAGCCCCGGCCCAGCACGTGGCCGTCATGACCGCCGTGCAAATGACCCCCATCAAGTATTTGCGAACCCACATGTACATCCCTCCACGCCCGCAGGCGTCTTATTTCCCGCCTAACATAGGCTAGGCCGGATGATTGCGACATGCGCTTGCCGAGCACCATTGCGGGCCGCAACCTCAAGCCCGCGTAAATGGTTGTGCAGGTATGATCCCCTACCCATCTCGCACTTTGGCGAGACAGCGGTAATAATGGCCGGGCACAGAGGCCAAGCGGAAGGAAAACACGATGAGCGAGACGATCGACACCGGTTTCATGGTTTTCCTCGCTGAGGGCAAGGAAGGCATCGGCGCCGTGCGCGAGACCGCACCGAACCACATCATCGTCTATGTCGAGAACAGCGGCGAGTTTCCCGTGCCGCGCTCCGCCATCCGCAGCGTGCACGACGGCAAGGTGCTCCTCGATCCGGCGAAGCTGGACAAGGCGCTTCTGACCGCCGTCGGCCACGTGCACGACAGCGAGGACCCCCGCCTCGTCGGCTGAAGCCGGCCAGCCCCTGTCTTCCCGGGAACAGCGGCGTATCCCCGCCTGAGCCATAACACCCCGATCAGCGGGCGCACGCCGCAAGCGCGTGGCCGCATTCATCGGGGCATGGTTATGCTGCGCACGTTCTTTTCAACCCTGGGGCTGCTGTTCTCGGCGCTGCTGCTGTTCTGCGGCAGCTTTCTATTCAACGTCGCTGCCAGCGTCGACTACGGACGCGACGCATATCGTGCAACGGCCGTCACCATCACCCGCGACCTGTCGCGCACGTGGAAGCTGTCTGCCGTCGAGCAGCACTACACCGCCGAAGCCCGTCAGGAAGTGTCGACGGTGCTGGAGGCCGACCTCGGCGAGCTGAGGTATCTGGGCCCGCTCTTGCACGCCGACGATCTTCGCGTCGAAGCCACCTGGCTGCGCTCGCAGGACGGTCGCGGGTTCTCCGCATCGTCCATCGCCGACCGCCTGGCCGCCCTTATCAGCCGATCGGCCAAAGTTACTTTCACCGCAAAGTTTGCCGGCGGCCTGGCCAAGGTCGTGGCCGAACTCAAGCGCGAGGACGGCAGCCTGAAGCTGCAGCGGCTGCGTATCGAGAACAAGGCGCCCCCGCACCCTCCGGAGCAGCAGCCCGAGCGCCGCGTCATAAGCCACGCCTCGCTCCAAGCCACCCCCAACGATGCCCCCGGACATCGCCTGCCCAAATTGCGCGCAGCCTCCCTTGCCGCGGCCGGGCGGCAGGCGTAGGAAGCCCCTGAACATTGATGCTGACGTAGAGACGACCGCGCCGGAGCCCAAGCGCATGATGACGATCTACGAGTCCAACGGCAAAGTCCTCACCACCCACGACACCAACACCCCGATCACTGGCAATTGCGTCTGGATCGACCTCCTCCAGCCGACGAAGGACGAGGACAAGTTCGTCGAGGACGCGCTGCAGATCGACGTGCCGACCCGGGCGGAGATGCGCGAGATCGAGCCGTCCAATCGCTTCTATCAGGAGCGCGGCGCCTACTTCATGACCGCTTCCGTTGTCTACAACGTCGAGGCGCCGGTCCCGCAGATGACTCCCGTGACGTTCATTCTTGCCGGCGACCGCCTGGTCACCGTGCGCTATGCCGAGCCGAAGGCGTTTCCGCTCTACCTCCAGCGCGTGGAAAAGGGCGATGCGTCCTGCACCACCGGCGCGACGATCATGGTCGGCCTCATCGACGCCGTCGTGCACCGCATGGCCGATCTCATCGAGCGCATCCAGGACGAGGTCGAGCGCCTCGCCCAGGCGGTGTTCGACCTGCGCGGCGGACACCAGACGCGCGACCGCCGTCTCGACGTCATGCTGAAGCGCATCGGCAAAGCGGGTGACATCACGGCGCGCGCCGAGGACAGCGCGGCTTCGATGGACCGTCTGCTTCACTACCTGATGCAGGCAACGAAGGACCGCGGCGATGATCCGCGCACGCGCCAGCGCGTCAAGGCATCCCAGCGCGACATCAACTCGCTCATGGAGCACACGAAGTATCTGTCGCAGCGCATCAGCTTCATTCTCGATGCGACCCTCGGCATGATCTCGATCGAGCAGAACCAGATCATCAAGCTGTTCTCCGTGATGGCTGTTGTGTTGCTGCCGCCGACGCTGGTCGCCTCCGTCTACGGCATGAACTTCAAGCACATGCCCGAACTCGATTGGGTCTGGGGCTACCCCTTTGCTGTCCTGCTCATGGTTGCCTTCGCTATCGGCCCGATCATCTATTTCCGCCGTAAGGGCTGGCTCTAAACAACACCAACCCCGAGCCACAGCAGCGCCGCGCCACCGCAAATCGCCAGCGTGGCGGCAATGCTCCAGCGCAGTGCGAAGATCAGCACCAGCGCCAGGCATGAGAGCACCAGCGCGACGACGTCGAGCGAACCTATCTCCGGGTAGTACAGCCGCAACGGCCCGAAGTGCACCTCGTCGACTTGTTTGAACAGCACATGCAGCGCGAACCAGAGCGATAGGTTGGCGATGACGCCAACAACCGCGGCCGTCACCGACTGCAGCGCGGCGGCAAGACGCGGTGCGTGCGTGAGGCGTTCTATGTACGGAGCGCCGACAAAGATCCATA
>CALRVN010000005.1:0-25476 GCA_943371625.1 Hyphomicrobium sp. CS1GBMeth3 | reverse complement strand
GACGCCGTCGAGACAAACGGATGCGGCTTGCGGTCCCGCGGGACAAGCTGTGCACAGAAGCTGAAGCGCGCGCACTAAATGCGTGAGAAAGTACAGCTATTCCCGTGCGATGGGGCCAGGTGGAATCGCCCAGAGGCGGACGCGCCCGTCGACGCCCGCCGACATCAGGTGCAGACCATCGGGCGAAAAGGCGACGACGGTTGCGCCGCCCACGTGTCCAGTCAAGGCTCGCAGGATGCGCCCGCGCGATACATTCCAGAGCCGCACGGTGCCGTCCTCTCCGGCGGAAGCCAGCTGATCGCCCGAGGGTGAGAAGGCGACGTCGGCAACGCGACCTCTGTGGCCGGTCAGCGCTCGCAACCGGCGCGAGGACAGAACGGACCAGACGTGAATGCGCCCGTCGAGCGCGCCGGCGGCGAGCTGTTTCCCGCTTTGCGAGAAGGCGAGCGACGTGACGAAGTCGCGCGGGCCCGAGTAGCTGCGCTTCAGCGTCAGGGTGTCGAGGTTCCATAGGCGCACGGTGCGGTCGGCGCTTCCCGAAGCCAGCATCAGCTGCTGCGGCGCGTAGGCCAGAGCCTGCACCGCATTCTCATGACCATCGAGAATGGCGAGCGGCGCCGCGGTCTGGCGCGAATCCCAGAGGGTCACCTTCCAATCGTGGCTGGCGACGGCGAAGTGATTTGCGTCGCCGGTGAAGGCGACGGCCCAGATGTTCGCCTCGTTGCGGCGCACGCTGGCAATCTTCTCGGCGCGGTCGATGTCCCACAGGACCACCTTGCCGTTGGCGTGACCAGTGAGAGCCTGGCGGCCGTTCAAGGCGAGCGCGGTCGCAGGTCCATCGTCGAGCTCGATAGTGCGCACGATGCGGTTAGTGCCGGTATCCCAAAGCCGCATCGCGCCGTCGGCACCGGTGGTGACGATCTGGCGTCCGTCGTCGCTGTAGGCAGCGCCGGAGATCGATCCGCGGTGCGCCTCGATCTCGGCGATGGGTGTGACGGGGGCGGGCGGCTGCGGTTGTGCCTGCGCTTGGGCATGACCTTGGGCCTGCGGCGGCAGCGGATTGGTGGTCCCGGTGGTGATGCCGGAGCCGCGGCTTTCGAATTGCGGGAAGCGATCCTGCATGGCCACGGCGGCGCTGGCGACGCCAACGCCTACCAGCAGCTTGAACAGGATCGGCACCAGGCTCGGGCGGCTGCCCTTGAGCCGCTTGGGCCGCGCGCGGGGCGGCGACTTGAGGACGACGAGCGCCCGCTCCTTCGGGATCGGGATTTTGGACGCCGACGCCTTCTTGGATAGAGCTGCCGCGAGCGGCTCCTCGACCCCGGCCACCTCGGGGACGATGATAGGCGCCGGCGCAGGCTTCGGCTTTAACTTCGGTGCCGCCGCGGCTTTGGCCTTGGACTTGGCTTTGGGCTTGCCCTTGCCCGCAGGCTTCCTGCGCATGCCCTCGAGCATGTCGAGCAGGCCGCGGTTCGGCTTTGGAGGCTCGACCACGGCGGCAGATGCTGGAGCTACGGCGGCGGCCACTGCCGGTGCGGGCGCCGGTGCAGGTGCTGGCGCCGGTTGAACCGGCACAGGGGCCGGCTCGGGCGGCCTTGAGATGACGACCGTCGCGGCCACGGGGTTCGTTGCCGGGGCGGTCGGCGCGTCGTCCTGGGCCTCGCCCTTGCTCTTCGAGCGGCCCAGCCAGCGCGTGCGGACGGGGTCGGGCGCGAAGAGCTCGGTACGCCAAGCGGCGATAGACTGCGGGCGCGCGTCGACACCGAGCAGCAGAGCCTTATCGATCGCCTTCAAGAAGCCGGCACGGTAGGAGCTGAGGGCACCCTCGCGCGCCGAGACGAACTCGTCCTTGACCATGCGCGAAGGGGCGTCGGCCGGGCGCTTGCCGGTGATGGCGTGATAGAGCGTGCCACCGAGGGCGTAGATGTCCGTCCACGGGCCCTGCTGGCGGCTAGTCTCGGCGTACTGCTCGTAGGGGCTGTAGCCGGGCTTCACCAGGGCGGAGACGGTCTTGGTGTGCGAGGCGATCTCACCGCGGGCGGAGCCGAAATCTATCAGCACCGGATCGCCGGACTTGCGGATGATGATGTTGTCGGGTGCGATGTCGCGGTGGAGGAAGTCGGACTTGTGGATCAGCTCCAGCGCGTCGAGGAGCGGGCCCAGGATGGCGTCGAGCTCCTTTTGGCGCGGTGCGCGGCCAAGACCCTTGAGCCAGGCCTTCAGGCTCTGACCCTCCTCGAAGTGGAGGACCATGTAGCCGGTATTGTTGGCGCGGAAGTAGCGGTAGACGCGGACGATGTTCGAGTGGTCGAACTTGGCGAGGGTCTGCGCCTCCTCGATGAAGCGGTCGAGACCCCAGCGATAGTCACCGGCGCAGTCTTGCGAGCGGGGGGCGGCGTCGATGCCACCGTCGCGTGCAGCAATGTCGCTCGGGAAATACTCCTTGATCGTCACCAGGCGGGCGAGCGCAATCTCATCGGCGAGATAAGTCACGCCAAAACCACCGGCACCGAGCACGCGCTCGATGCGATAGTCGCCTACCAGCTCGGTTCCGTTCGGCAGTGCAATGAGATTCGTCATATGTCTCCGAGACGTCGATCTTCGCGCTCACATGCTACGCGCCGCGCCGCTCGTCAATTTGCTGAACCGCCTCCGCCACTTTATGGCGGGCAAATGTGGCGCGGGCTTGAGCAATAGTGACGGGCAAACAAATCTCAGAAGAGGGTTTAACTGCCATGTTCTCGCCGTCATGGGGCACGAGTCTTCGGAGTCGATTTTGTCCGAGACCCCTGACCATGAGATCGCCGTGGTCGCCGCTGCCGAATCTGTCGATTGCGACAGTTGCGATTTCCCTTTCCAGTGTTGCAGCAGCAGCGGGCGCAACCGAGCCGGGGCGCACGGTCCTGACTTCCAACGCCCTTTTGCTGGCAACCGGCGACGCATGGCTGCAGCTCAGTTCGTGGCTGGGCGACAGCTATCATAAGGCGCCCGCGCTGATGCTGGTCCTGGTCGCGGTGATAGCCCTGCCGACTCTAGGCATCGCCGGGTTCATGCTACGGCGGCAGAAGCAGCAATCTCCGGACGTGACGGTGAGACTACCGCGGCAGTCGGCCCATAGCGGGCGGCGCGACACGACCATGAGAACCGAGCTTGCCGCCTGGCCTACGGAAGCGTGGGTCGAGATCGCGGGCCGCAAGCACGTCATCGGCCGGACCATGGTCCGCATCGGCCGGGAAGCGGACAACGACATCTGCCTGCAGGAAAAAACCGTGCACCGCTATCACGCCGTGATCCGCCGCAGCACGGACGGGGAAGTCATCGTCACGGATCTATCAGGGCCGGAAGGCAACGGCGTGCTGGTCAACGGCGCGCGTGTCGGTGAAGGCCGCCTCAAGGCCGGCGACGTCATCGCGATTGGAGAAGTGAAGTTGAATTTCGACGCGCGTCCGATCTGACGCTATGTAGAGCGGAAGAACAGGATGCGCTCGGCCACGATTGGAGAGCATGCATGCCGGAAGATAATCCAGGCGCAACGGAGGATACGATGTCTCAGCAGGGTACGAAGCATGGCGGATTCCTGGGCTCCCTGAAGGACGCGCTCGCAGCGGCGAGCCGTGATGAGACGCATCGCGCCGCCGCGCCGGCCGCGGCAGAGCCGACCACGCAGCTTGCGAAGGCTGAGGCGAAGCCCGCTGCCGCCGAGCCTGCGAAGATCGAGGCAGCACCGGCTGCCGCTGCTGCCGCGCCGTCGACGCCCAGTGCTGCCGAGGCTGCCCGAGACGTGAAGGCGCAGACATCGCTCAAGCAGCCGGACAAACACGTCGAGTTCGCGGCGCCACCGACGACGCGCGTGGTGCGCGGTGGCCCTCCGCAGATCGAGGTGCCGGAGACGACCGGTTCGCCCCGCACGCAGCTGGTGCGCGGCAAGGTGCAGGTGAAGCGCGGCGAGGTCGAGCAGGACCCCGTCGTTGGCTGGCTGGTCATCGTGGGCGGCCCGGGCCTTGGAAGTTTTCGCCCGATTTTCGAGGGCAACAACACGGTCGGGCGCTCGCCGGACCAGCGCATTCCGCTGGATTTTGGCGACGACGCCATATCTTCCGAGGAACAGGCCTACGTCCGCTACGATTCGTCCTCGCGTACGTTCCTATTTGTGCCGAACCTCGCTAAGACCAATATCGTTTCCATAAACGACAAGCGCCCCACCGGCGCCGTCGAACTGCACCAGATGGACGTGATCACGATCGGGCGAACCCAGCTCGTGTTCGTGCCGTTCTGCGGAGCAGATTTCGATTGGGCCGAGCTCAACGATGCCAAGGACTGATGCAGGCTTACGATCACGCCTCGCGCGCCACCAAGGGCGCACGCGATTACCAAGAAGACTCGAGCGCATTCTGGCCGCCTAGCGATCGCGCGAGCGATCGCTCCGACGTGCCGCCGACTGCGAACAACACGCGCCTCGTCGCGGTGCTGGCGGACGGCATGGGCGGACACACGGCTGGCGCGCTGGCAAGCCGCATGGTGTGCGACAGCTTCATCTCGGCCTACTCGGGGTTGAACGGGGAGCGGCCGGAGCGGCTGCTCGCGTCGCTCAGCGCGGCGAACGATTCCATTGCCGCCCAGGTGCAATCGAACCCGATGCTGGCGGGGATGGGGACGACGCTGGTCGCCGCCATCTTCACCAACGAGGGCGTCGAGTGGGTGAGCGTGGGCGACAGTCCGCTGCTGCTGTTCCGTCGCGGTGAAATCGCGCTGCTCAACGAGGACCACTCGCTGGCGCCGGAGCTCGACCGGCTGGCCTCGATCGGAAAGATCACGCCGGAGCAGGCGAAGGCCGATCCGCGGCGGCACATGCTGCGCTCGGCGGTGACGGGCGACGAACTCGATCTCGTCGATATCTCGCGCAAGCCGCTGGTGCTGGAGGACGGCGACTACGTCATCCTCGCCTCGGACGGGCTGCACACGCTGGACACGAGCGAGGTGGAGCGGATCATCTCGGCCTATGCCGACGACGGCGCCGAGGCGGTGGCGAACGCTTTGATCCGGGCGGTCGAGAACATCCGCGACCCGCATCAGGACAACACCACGGTGCTGGCGGTCCGGCCGATGAGCGGCGTGGTTTAAGGCGTCTGCGCCGGGCCTTACGCCGCCGGCTCGAGGGTCGGAATGCCGCTAACGTCGATGTCGCGCGCTGCGTGCCAAGTGTCGTAGGCCGCCTGCATGCGGATCCACAAATCCGGACCATTGCCGAACAGCTTCCCGAAACGCACCGCGACCGCGGGCGAGACCGGTTTCTTCTCGTTGAGGATGTCGTTCAAGTGCTGGCGCGAGATGCCGGCGAGAGCCGCGATCTCCACCTTGGTGCGGCCGACGGCAGGCAGGACATCCTCGCGGAGGATCGCTCCGGGATGCGTCGGAGGACGGTTCGGGTCACGCTTGGCTGGGTAAGAGGCCACCGGCTCACTCCTAATGGTACTGCTCAAAATCCACGTCGTGCGCGTCTCCGCCGACAAAGGCGAATGTGATGCACCACGGCCCGTTGACGTGGACCGTATAACGCTGCGGCGCGCCCTGGAGGCCGTGGAAATTGTAGCCTGCGATGTTCATGTCTTCCGGTACTCCCGCCGCATCGAGGGCGTCGAGGCGGCGCTTGATCCGCTCGTGCAAGCGCCGATCGATCTTTGATCGTTCGCCCGACCAAAGCAGTGCAAGTTGCTTGTTGCGGAACGTCTTGATCATTGGGCTGTGTAAGCTATTCGCTTACTGTAAGCAAGTTGCTTACATTTCCATTGACCGGCCACATTCTATCGCGATGTTCCTAAAATGTTCTTGCGTGGCGGCGGTACTGTCTCAGTTTGAAATCCCCCGCAAGTTTCTGCTCCGGCCTAGACAGTTAAGAGTGCTCATGCAATCTGCGCGGGTGGGTTTCATCGAATCAATTGATCCGGTCAGAAATGTTGCAAAGAATTTGCACTGCCGATGGCTCGTTCCAGAAGCTTGAGAAACGGTGGTCAGAGCAGTGCGCGGAGTATGATGACGATCTGGATTCGTACGCGGCGCCGCACCTCGAACTAGCTCGCAAGGTGTGCGCGGAGGATCCACAGGCCCCGAAGTATGGGATTTTCGCCCTCGTAGACGGCGACGATTTCGTCGGTCTCATGCACGCAAACGTTGCGCGGCTGCCGCATACGGAAGGAAAAACGCTCCGGATCGTCTGGATACTGCTTGCTCCGAAGTATGACTACGAAGATATTGAACCGGCAGTTCTAGCAACTATTTCAACACAGATAGTGCTTGGTGTCCTAGACTTAGCGAAGTCGGAAGCTGCGTCAGATCAAATTAAAATACACCTTGGGAGCATTGGGGATCGTCAGTTCTTCAATGGGTTTTGCGCTGCGATGACCGGCACAGGCCTAGTAAAGGAGGCGGCGATTCGGGGCAACTGGTTGCACATTTCACCGTGACCGATTGTCGCACCCGTGTCCCAGAAGGGCCTTTGTCCCGTTATATGGCTACGTACGTAACAGTCGACTTACACAACTAAGAATAAATGGTCGGCTGCAATTGGGAGAACACACTATGGCAACCACGCACGACCCCGTGCTCGCTCAGGCAATTTACGACGCCTTTCTCAAGGCTGCGATTGCTATGGGTGATGACATCAAAACGATGTCTTGGTTCGGCCGAAACGTAAAGGCCGCCGGTAAGGCAGTCTCTAAGCCTGCGCAGCTTGCCGACGCTTGTATTGCTTAGGCCGACCCGGCTTGGGCGCCTGAGCGTCCATTAGCGCAATAATCTCTTCCATCGTCCAAACATGATCCGCGATGCCAGCTGCCATAGCTGGTGTCGTGCGAAGTGTTTTGTGGATGCGCGTCCAGTTGTAGAACGTGAAGTACAGCGAGATTGCGTGGCGGTGGTTTGCCAGCTTCTTTGAGTGCGCGTTGGTGAGGCGAGCAAAGCGCTTCATGTGCATGCGCATCGAAAGGTTCGACCGTTCGACGAACGAAGTCGAGATGTGCTTGGGGTCTGGGTTGCCGTAGACCGGCTGCTTACGGGCCCCGATGCAATCCGAAGAAGATACGCGCCCGTCCTTCGGTTCGCCATAGATCTTCACCAGCTGGGCATAGTCCACGTCGCCCATGAACGCGCGGGCGACCGGCAGCACGTAGGATTGCAGCCCGTCCGACGTCAGCTGGATACGGCCGGTGACGCGGTAGGACAGATCGTCAATGAAGGCTTCGGCCCAGTTGGCGTCGCGCTCGCCGACCATCCACGAGCATATCAGCTTGCTATCGGCATCAATGGCGGTCCACGTCCACACGTCGCCAGCGCCGCGCGGTGCAGCCTTAGCATCCTTCAGGTTGGCGGCTTTGACGTAGTTGAACGACCAGATTTCGTCGACCTGAACGCGCTCGGACTTGAGCCCGCGGACGCGCTTGTCGTGGAATTCGAGGCAGAACTTGCCAGCCTCAACCAGCAGCTTGGTGACCGTGTTGATGCTCACACCGGTGATGCGCGAGATCGCCCGCATGCTGCTGCCTTCGCAGAGCATCTGCAGGATTTGAACGCGGGTCTGGGTGGGCAGCTTGTTCATACTCATAATATATGAACTTTTATGCTTGGCGTCAAGTATGATCTTGCAGTGCAGACAGCATTTGGCGCCTTGTCGGGCAGTCCCAACAAGGTGGATTGACATCACGGATTGTGATAGAAAGTGGCCAACGGTGAACCCCGCTCACGCGAGGTCCACCACTTGGCGAGCCTAGTCAGTCAGCAGGCGCCAACTGAATTTAGGCCCTCGTTACTCTGATCTGTGGGCCGCACGCATGGTGCACTCCTTATCTGGCTCCGAGCCGATGGGGTCGATGTGCCGAAGGCCTCGGGAGATGTTGCAAGCATCTTCCCTGGCCGCCTCTAGGGACGCCGCATGGCTCACGCTGTGCGGCGTCTTGCTTTCTGGGAGGGCACACCCGCCCCCGAGAAACTCTGAATTGATCTGCAGCATCAGTTCATCGTCCACTTCCCGCCGGGTGCCGGTTCCGGCCCCGTGGATGCTGCTTCCTTTGCTGCCCGCCCCTGCTCGCGCAGATCGCGAAGTTCCGCGCGATTCCAACGGTTATAAAGCGCTTGCTTCGACACGCCGAAACGCTCAGCGATTTCCGGTACGGAAACCCCCGCCATGATGAGCTGACGCGCTTCTTCCAATTTTTCCGGAGTAATTAGAGGGGGCGCGCCGGGCTTCGCGCCGCGCTCCAACGCGCGCTGCATACCAGCCTTTGTGCGTTCGACGTGGGCGGCCCTATCGCGACCGCCCATGCCTCCCACGGACTTTTTTATCTCGTCGAGCTGCGCCTCCGAATACCACTCAGTTCGACCCCATTTGCCTTCACCGACGACAAGCACGTCGTGATGAGTCTTCTCGCGTCGGCGCAAAGCCGTGTGGACGGCGTTGGGAGGGTTGTTGTGGGCGGTTTGATATCCAGCGGCCTTCAGGGCCTCCCAAATCTCATTGACCGTTTGCGGCTTGCCTACGATGGCCAGCTGCTTCGGGCTGGCCTCGCGAAAACCCAAGCCGAAGAACGGGCTGCTCTCGCTTAGCGTTGCCGCTGGCGCTTCAGTGTGGATTGTGGCCACTGGGGTCGCAGCCACGGCGGCGGCGCCTATTGCGCGGTATCGCCGAATGGCCGCCAGCGCAGCGTCTATCTCGGCGCGCTTAGCCTCTAGGTCGGCTACAACCGCCTCATAGGGATCTAGGTATGGTGAATCCTTTGCCATCGAGCGGGTATAACCCCGAGTCGGGCCGCCTTCAAGCGTCGCCTTTTGTGGAAAGAGTTGCTTGACTAGTTACTTGACTTTTTTGGCTATGAGCATGCGGCCGTAATGCGCTGAAAACACTGATGTTTTCTTGGTGCTGGTTTATGAAGATTCTTCAAGGCTTCTTCCAACGAGCCTTCGCAGCCTTCTTTGCGATATCCGCGCGCTCGGTCTTGCTCAGCGCCTCAGCGCGAGCTTTCCCGCCTCGTTTTCCAAGGCTGACGGCAGCGGCATCCTTGCCGTCCTCGGTCAACGTCTCTTCTTCCTCACCTGTAGCTAGGCGAGCGACCTTGATGGCGTTGCCGATCACGTCGGCAGGGCGCTTCTGTCCTTGGGGGCCTTTAGGCATCTATTTGTAGGTTCCGAAAAGCTTCACGGTTGTCATGCACATAGGATTCTTGCCTGCGGCTCCCGCGAGAAAGACGACGATGGGGCCGCCCGCGGTCAGCGCGACTCCGTCCATTTCCGGGGAGTAATCCTGGTCGGTGCTGTCCTTGCACGACTTCGAGGAGAGGCGAAAAACGCCGTCGGTTAAAACGTAGTCCTGGCCTGTGTAGGTGACTTCCGCACTTAACGCGTCCCCATGCCAGACGACTTTGGACGTGTCGTACACTTGGACTCTTTTGCCAAAGCGGCGCGCACAAACCTTCGCTACGGTTGCATGCATCACCCTATCTCGCCCGCGCATCTCGTTCAGCACGCACTCGTCGTAGTTGGCGGGCAGCGACCGCCAGTACCAGAGAGCGCCCGCAACAAGCGCCACGCCAATCAAAGCTAATGCTCGCCTGTCCATAACCCCCTCATGCTTTCCGCTAAGCATGACGCCCGTTCGCGACGTGTGTCAACCCCTATGCAACCTGTAGTAATTTCAAACTGAGACAGTACCGTGGCGGCCGGCCTTAGCGCTAGGGTTGCACAGGCGTTGTTATGCGTCTCGGGGGCGTTGCGTGTACGGGCAGATCTCGACTTTGGCGTTCGTCGGCATCGAGGCGCGGCCGGTCGAGGTGCAGGTGCGGATCACGCCGGGCAAGCCGGCGTTCGTGATCGTCGGGCTGCCGGACAAGGCGGTGGCGGAAAGCTCCGAGCGGGTGCGCAATGCCCTGCACGCGGTGGGCCTCGGCCTTCCCTACAAGCACGTGACGGTGAACCTCGCGCCCGCCGACCTGCCGAAGGAAGGCAGCCAATTCGACCTGCCGATCCTGCTCGCCATGATGGTCGCAATGGAAGCGGTGGCGCCGGACGCGGTTGCCGGCTTCGCGGCGATCGGCGAACTGGCGCTCGACGGCTCGATCCGGGCAGTGCCAGGCGCCCTGCCGGCGGCGATCGGCGCCAACGCCATGGGGAAGGGCCTGATCTGCCCGCAGGCGTGCGGTCCCGAAGCCGCGTGGGCGGGAGAGGACGTCGACATCCTGGCGGCGCCGCACCTCCTCTCGCTGGTCAATCACTTCAAGGGCTCGCAGACGCTGTCGCGGCCGAAGCCGGGGCTCGGCGCCGATCTCGCCGCGCGGCCGGACCTCGCCGACGTCAAAGGTCAGGAGAGCGCCAAGCGTGCGCTCGAGGTGGCAGCGGCCGGCGGACATAACCTTCTGATGATCGGGCCACCGGGCGCGGGCAAATCGATGCTGGCGGCGCGGCTGCCGTCGATCCTGCCGCCGCTGACACCGGAGGAGATGCTCGAAGTCTCGATGGTGCACAGCCTCGCGGGCGAACTGATGGGCGGAAAGCTCGCAGCCGAGAGGCCGTTCCGGGCGCCGCATCATTCCGCGAGCATGGCGGCACTGGTGGGCGGGGGCACGCGGCCGCGTCCGGGCGAAGTCAGCCTGGCGCATCTCGGCGTACTGTTCCTCGACGAGCTGCCGGAGTTCCAAGCGGGGGTGCTCGACGCGCTGCGCCAGCCGCTCGAGACAGGCGAGACGATCATCGCGCGCGCCAACCATCGCATCCAATATCCCTCGCGCATCCAGCTCGTGGCGGCGATGAACCCGTGCAAGTGCGGGGGCGCCGTGGGCGTGACCTGCAGGCGCGGGGATCGCTGCGCGGCGGAGTACCAGGCACGCATCTCGGGGCCGCTGCTCGATCGCATCGACCTGCAGATCGAAGTGCCGGCAGTGAGCGCCGCCGATCTCATCTTACCCGCGCCGACGGAGGGCAGCGCAGAGGTGCGGGCGCGCGTCGCACGTGCCCGGGACGTGCAACGGGCGCGCTTCGTTGCGCTCAACGCTAAGGGCATGCGCACAAACGCGGAATGCTCGGGCCGGATGCTAGAGGAGATTGCGACGCCCGATGCCGAGGGCGCTCAGCTGCTGCGGCAGGCGGCCGATACGCTGCAACTGTCCGCGCGCGGGTTTCACCGCGTGATGCGCGTTGCCCGCACGCTTGCCGATCTCGATGCCGTCGAAGGCATCGGCCGCGTGCACATCGCCGAGGCGCTGAGCTATCGCGGGGAGACGCTCAGGCAGCGTTCCGCTGCCTGAGCGGGCATTGGGCAATAGGCAATGGGCAATGAAGGGCAGGCAATCTCATCACACCGAGACTTGCGCGTGTGGCAGGAGGCGATGGACCTAGCGGAGGCAGCTTGCCGCGCTGCCGCGGATACGCCGCCGCGGTGGAGATTTCCTTTGGCGGATCAGGCAATACGCGCAGCAGCATCAATTCCGGCGAACATCGCCGAGGGGTACGGGCGCGGGAGCGCTGGAGCATACGCGCAGTTTCTGAAAATTGCGCGAGGCTCGCTGAACGAACTCGATACGCATGTTCTCCTGGCTCAGCGCCTTGGTGCATTCAGCGAGGCCCAAGCCGTCCCCGTGCAGCAGCGATCAGCGCGGGTTGGGAAAATGCTAAACGCATTGATCAGGTCGGTTCAGCGGTCGCCGGGCGATCAAAAATGAAAAGGGCGGCCGCCGGATGGCGCCGCCCCTATTGCCGACTGCCTACTGCCGATTGCCTAGATCTAGGCGGCGAGGGCCTGGAGGCCGCGCTGCATGAGGGCGGCTTCGACCGTGTTCTTGAGCAGGCAGGCGATGGTCATCGGACCGACGCCGCCCGGCACCGGCGTGATGGCGCTCGCAACCTTGAAAGCGCTGGCGTATTCGACGTCGCCGACCAGCTTGGTCTTGCCGTCGTCCTTGGCGATGCGGTTGATGCCGACGTCGATGACGATGGCGCCCGGCTTGATCCAGTCGCCCTTCACGAACTCGGGCTTGCCGATGGCGGCGACGACGAGATCGGCGCGACGCACCACGTCGGGCAGGTCCTTGGTGCGCGAATGCGCGATGGTGACGGTGCAGTTCTCACGCAGCAGCAGCTGCGCCATCGGCTTGCCGACGATGTTGGAGCGGCCGACGACGACGGCGTCGAGGCCGGAGAGATCGTGCTTCACCGACTTCGCCAGAATGATCGAGCCGACGGGCGTGCACGGCGCCAGGGCGCGCTCGCCGATCGAAAGGCGGCCGACGTTGGTCGGATGGAAGCCGTCGACGTCCTTCAACGGATTGATCAGCTCCAGCACCTTGTTGGAATCCATGTGCTTGGGCAGCGGCATCTGCACGAGGATGCCGTTGACGGCCGGGTCGGCGTTCAGCTTGGCGACGAGGTCGAGAACCTCCTGCTCAGACACGGTCTCGGCGAGCTTGTATTCCCACGACTGCATGCCGCATTCGACGGTCTGCTCGGCCTTGTTGCGCACGTAGACCTTGCTGGCCGGGTCTTCGCCGACGAGCACCACGGCGAGGCCGGGTACGAAGCCGTGCTGAGCCTTGATGCGCGCCACATCGGCGGCAACGTCAGAACGCACCTTGGCGGCAATAGCCTTGCCGTCGATGGCGTAAGCAGTCATAGCGAGTAATCCTCCCTCGGATCGATCAATTGCGCCGTTCCAGCATCATTGCATCAGGCAGGCGCTAGTTTTGCCCTGAGCTGCTGCTCAAGGCCAACCGTATCCCCGCTGATGGTGAGTGACTTGATGCGGGATTTTCCGCCCGCAGTCACGCGCACCGTGCTTTTCGGCACGTCGAGCCAGCGCGCGATGAGTTTCTCCACCGCCGCGTTGGCCTCCCCCTCGGCCGGCACCGCGCGGACGCGGGCTTGAAGCGCCGTCCCTTCCGCGCAAGGGGCGACGCCGTCGACGCCTTCTACCGACGATTTTGGGGTCACACGCACGCGCACGATGACGCACCCATTACCTGCCCGCCACGGTTGCCCGTCAGCCATCATGCGCCAATGATTGCGGGAATTATCACGCGGTCTATCAGACCCTGGACGAACAGGCAGGCTAGCAACAGTACGATCGGCGAAATGTCGACGGCACCGAGATTCGGCATCATGTTGCGGATGGGGCGGAGGAGCGGCTCGGTGACGGCGTTCAGCCCCTGCCAGATGGCGCGGACCGTGGGGTTGTAGGGATTCACCACCCCGAAGGCCATGAGCCAGCTCAGGATAACGCTTGCGATGATGACGTATGTGTAGAGCGTGATGAGGTAGCTGAGAAAACCCAGCACGTACACGATCAGCGCAATCATTTGGGGGTCCGCCTCCGTCCATATAGCTTGAACTGACGTTTAGCCTCTGACGGCGCCGTCCCGCAAGCGTATGCGCGAGCCTCAGCAGGCCCTGGGATGCGTTTTCTTGACAAGATTCCGGGGGGCGCCGTAAATGCGCCCGACCTCATGGGGCCGTAGCTCAGATGGGAGAGCGCTGCAATCGCACTGCAGAGGTCAGGGGTTCGATTCCCCTCGGCTCCACCATCCCGCATCCCCACTCTTTGGGGGATTGGGGTTACTGGGCACAATTCCCAACCCTTTCGGACTGGTTTGGGAATCTCGCCTCGGCGCCGGTGCCGACAGACGACTTATGGCGGCCTTTGCTAGCTTCCGCTGATCGGCGGCCTTAGTGTAGCGCGACACCTCCTGCAACGTGGCATGACCGGTGATCGATGCGATCTCGTTCGCGCTGCATCCGCCCTCGGCCAATCGCCGCGCCGCTGCCTTCCGCAGCCCGTGCGTGACGCATCGGTCAGGTAGGCCGGCAGCCGCGATTTTGTCCGCCATGAAACCGCCGAAGCCGTTGGAGGAGAAGGGACGCCCATGGGCCGTCTTGAGGATGTTTCCCGCGCCGCGGCCGCCGGCGGCCAACACTTCTGCCAAAGCCGGGTGAACGGGGATCCATAGCTTCATGCCGCTTGTCCGTCTGGTCTTTAGCGGGACAACACAAATCGTGCCGTCATTCACATCAACCCATGACATGGCAACTACGTCGGATCGGCGCTGACCCGTATAAAGCAGCAGGGAATACGCCAGCCTCTCGGTCGTGCCAATCGGCCATCTACGCTCGAACTGCTCGAGCTCGTCCTCCGTCCAAGTGTGGAACTCGCCCTTGGCAAACTTTTTCATTCGGAGGGTGGGGTCGTCCTTCCGCCAGTTATTGTCGATGGCGAAGTGGAGCAGCACCTTCAGCTTCTGCAGTACACTGTTCGCCGCACCGGGGGTGTGGGAGCGCTTGCCCAAAATGTGGCGCACGTGTTCGCGCGTCATCTCTCGCACGAGTCGATGCCCGATACGCTCGTCGGCGATCAGGCGTTCGATTACCGAGCGGTAGGTCTTTTGTGACGATGTAGCTAACTGGAAATACTCGGGCGATGAAAAGTAATCCTGGACCAACCGGTCGAAAGTCCCGGGTGCGCCGCGCTGCTTGGTTTCCTTCTCAACGGTCTCGCCAATGGCGGCCCGCTCGTAGGCGGCCATGAACTCTGGCGTGCCCGGTCGACCAGGCAAAGCGATGCGTGGTCCACGGTTCGGGCGAAAGTAGAAGCGCTCACGTCCATGGCGATCGATGAATCTATCGATGTGCTTCAGTTTGATCCTGGTCACTCAAAGTCGGCCCAGCTGTCCTCGTGTGTTGCACCGTTTGGTGCCTCGTCGCCACCTTCCCGCGGTAGCTCCCTGAAGGCAAGGTCCAGCTCCTCGATGTCCCATATTCGCCTTCGACCCGCGATGCGGGGGCGGGGCATGATGGCCTGTGCGACCAGTTTGCGGAAGAACGTCACCGACACGGACAGATAGGTTGCCGCTTCGGCTTCACTCAAGCCCCTGCGGACGGGCAAGCGAGCCGCGATCTCAACCTTTGACGTCATTGTCGACCCGACATTGTCCTCCCGGCATCTTACTTCGACTCTGCTTGAGCCGATTCAAGGCGAACGAATCTACGCCGCGATTACGAGTCGAATTTGCGTCTCCCGCAGCGCCGCCGGCGACAGCGTTCTATGGCACCAGCCAATCCATAAACGTGCCGAGAATTCGGTTCGAATTCGGAGCGCGAATTTTCGCACATCGAATCTTCCGAAGCAGGTGTGCTGCTAAAAACGGTGACACGAGCGTCAAACCCTCTGTCACGCGGAGTCCCGCCATGAAGCCCCGATCCATCCCCCAGCGCGAGCCGCTGTTGACCGTGCAGGAAGCCGCAGAGCGCTGTCGCCTTAGCGTGCGGCAGGTTTGGAGACACATCCAGGGACAGCGGCTGAAGGTCGTCCGCCTTGGAAGAGCTGTGCGTATTCGACCGGAAGAGCTCGAGAGATTCATCAGCGGCTATTGAGAGAACGCCCGTCGCAAAATGTCATTTGCTGTCAATGGAATTTGGATGGTTCGGGAAAAGCTGGTGTCGAAAAAGAAATCGAATTCGAACCGTGGTACTTCCCGAAAAAGAACGCGTGGCAACTGCTGTCATCCCGAGGCACAAGCCGACATGAGTGTCGCTATCCCGAAGACCGCTCAAGGCCGCAAAGTATTATGCTTTGTCCGACCTGGAACGACGCCGACTCTTGAAGATGCCATTGCTAGATTGAATGCTCACCCAGAATTGCCGCCCGTCCGCCGGCGAGACCTGGTCTCGTCGCTGCGGCGTCTCGCGGCTGTGGTCGGTTCGCCCGCTTCGCAAGTTCCGGCTGACCTCCAGTGGCTGCACCAGAGGCTCGCCGCGACGCCAGCAGCACAGCTCGGTCGAAGCCCCAAGACGAGAGCCAATGTCCTGTCAAACGCCGTCGCGGCCCTCGCATGCTCTGGCGTCGCGGCGCGTCGCCCGGCCGTTGCACGTTCGCCTGAATGGGACCGGCTATGGCAAGCTCTTTCGGCCTCGGCCCGGATCGCCCTGGGAAGCTTCGCCCGCTTCTGTTCATTCCACGGGATAGCGCCTGAGGACGTAACCGACGAGGCCGTGCGGAGATATCGAGATGCAATCATTCAATCATCGCTGCGCAAAAAGCCAGATGAGGCCATTAGAGAGCTGACGGTATGTTGGAACAAGGCGCGGGACCTGGTGCCAGGATGGCCTGCGCGACGCCTCACGGTGCAACGTCGACGCATGATTATTTCGCCTTCGGTCGATGCTCTTCCGCCTTCCTTCCGAGCCGACGTCGACAACTACATCGCAAGACTTCGGAACCCCGATGTTCTTTCCGATGACGCACCGCGCCCGCTTGCCGAGGCGACCCTTCAGAGTCGCCGTCTTCAGATCCGCCGGTTTTTTGGGGAACTCGTTGCGAGCGGCCTCCGGCCTCAGGACCTCATCGACCTGCGCTCGATGGTCCGCCCAGAGCTCGTCTATCGGGGATTGAAGGCGATGCTCGCCCGCAAAGGGGAGCCGTCAGGCATGATCCACAGCATGGCGTACACGCTTCTCGGCATAGCCAAATATCATGCCCGCCTCCCTAACGACGAGCTGCGTGAGTTGCGTAGGGCATGCAGCAGATTGAAGCCGAAACGGACGGGCATGACGACCAAGAATCGCGCGCGCCTTCGCCAGTTCGAAGATCCTGAGCTTTTGAACCGCCTGCTCTTGCTGCCTGAGAAGCTCGTGCGAGAGGCAAAGACGAAGAAACTACCGATCACTCGGGCCGCCTCGCTCGTCGAAGCTGCGCTCGCCGTCGAGCTCCTGCTGATGACCTTGTTGAGGATCAAGAACCTCTCCAATCTTCATCTGGATGACAACTTGCAATGGGGACGATCTTCCCAAAGGGGCGTATGCCACCTCGTGGTCGACGGACGGGATGTGAAGAACGGCGAGGATCGGGACTTTGAGCTCGAAGGTGCAACGTGCACCCTGTTGAAGCTCTTCATCGAACAGTATCGACCGATTTTGGTGCCCGTCTCATGCCGATGGCTTTTTGCGCGCCGAGACGGCGATGGTCCTGTGAACCCTATGGTTCTTGCAACGCGCATCAAGCGGACGATTCGTAAGCACACAGGCCTCACGGTCAACGCGCACTTGTTCAGAGCCCTTGGCGCCAAAATCTACCTCGATCAGAACCCGGGCGGGTATGAAGTCGTAAGGCGCGCCCTTGGGCATAAGCACCTATCGACGACCACTACCGCGTACACAGGGATGGAAAGCATTTCGGCAGCGAAGCAATTCGACCGGACAATCCACAAACGAAAGGAGCAGGCCAGAGCCCGTGGACGCAACGCGTCATCGGGCTTCTAAGATGGCGCGTTCCTCCCTGAAAATGCACAGCTGGCCGACTGCTGACCTGGTGCTGTGGGAACAGCTTCTCCAGCAGGGTTGTCCGCTCGACGAACGGGGAGCCGGGGCAGAATGGGCGCCCGAGACAAGGCGCGTGATCGCCCGCGACTATGGCTACTGGCTATCGTTCCTTCTGGGGAGTGATCGCTTCGCAAGTATCGATGCGCCAACCGCCAGGGTGACACCTGAGCGCGTACGGCTCTATTGCGAATCCATGATGGACGTATGCGCGCGAACCCGTGCTTCGCGCATCGCGCGCCTTCACACTTTCATTCGTGGAGTGGATCACGCGCGAGAATGGCACTGGCTAGCGGAGATACGCCGCGCGCTTGAAAGGGCTGCCAGAAGGGAAGGGGCTGTACGAAGTAAACGGGGTCGTGTGGTTGCAAGCGGAATACTCGTCGAGGCCGGGATGAACTTGATGAAGCGGGCGCACAACGCGCCAAGCCGCGCACTGCATTTGCGTGCCAAGGACTTCCGCGACGGCTTGATGATTGCGTTCCTTGCCGCGCGTCCGTTGCGGATCGCGAACTTCGCCAACTTGCAGCTCGACAAGCACGTGAAGCTAACGTCGTCGGGCTACCTCATCGACATACCGGGCGAAGAGACGAAGACGGGACATCCTATTGAGACGTTCGTCCCGGAAGAGCTATGCGGTTGGCTATCGATCTATCTCACAAACTATCGGCCGGTTCTGCTGGGCGGGCCTCCGTCGAAATACTTATGGCTCCACCGTGACGGCGCCTACTTGCCTGGCTCCTTGTCACAGAGAATTTCGAAGCTGACCGCGCGCACTGTTGGTATCGTGATCAGCCCACACCTCTTTCGCGACTGCGCCGCGACCACGATCGCAACCGACGATCCGGAACATGTGCTGATCATCGCGCCCATCCTCGGTCACACCACACTCAGGACGGCAGAGCGTCACTACAATCACGCGCAGGGTCTCGAAGCCAACCGACGGCTTCAAGGCTCTATTAGAAACCTCAGAGATGGCAGCTGCGAATAAGGCTTCCATCTCAGTTGCGAGGGGTAGCATGTACTTTGTGCGCGCTTCTACGGCCCGCGTTACTCCACTCCGTTGGCCAAATCTCCTTTAAGAGATCCTGAATATGTTTTTTCTTCACGCCCACGACTTCTGGATGCTGCAAGACGTACGCAACGAGTTCTTTTTTAATCCAGACGGTGCCGCTGGCTACGGCCTCGTTGATCGACACATTGATGATTTTCATTAGGCTAGCGTCCGGCGTCGGACGCAGGCGGCAAGCTTTATCAAATTGGTCTTCGAAGACGTACAGGGGCTGACCGCTTAGGAGGACTTCGATGGAGGCATGACGCAGGAGGTGAGGCCTTGTGACGAACAAGGCCTCGCCGATGGACTCGATCAGCGACCAGGAACTACAGGCACTTGCTTCAGTCAGGATCGGATAAGCAAAGATCCGCTGCGCATCTGCCACGTGGATCGTCAGTGACGCACTCAAATAGAGTTCAACAACCAATGCAATAAATGCGTTCGGGTCCAGTGCCGGCTGCGCGCTGCCGGCTTTTTGCATCCGAAGTTTGTACCGCCGGTACTGCACGGCGAGGCTGATCATGCGCGTGAGTGGAACGCGATGCTCCAGCAAAATAGGACAATTGCAGCTCAGTGAGCACGTCATAGGAAACCTCTTAGGCGCAAGAAGCAGCTGCGCCGGTTAGGGGAAACCTGTGACGGTCGACGTCCCATAGGGTGTGAAATGAAAGACTGATGCGGCGGCGTTTGGCAAGTGATCGTGCGCTAGATTACCCGCCTTGGCTCATCGTCCGCTCGTCGCCAACCTAACATTAGCGGACCTGACCGCCAGCCACATGTTCACCGCGGCTGAATTGGTTGCAACGTCGGCTCAGCCGAGTTTGCGGACATGGCCTCGCCGACGACTACATGAGGTATTGCGCTAAGCGACCTGTTCCCAACTCCACCATTGAGCGGACGAGCCGTCCACTTCCCCTAGCGGACAGGAAGTGGACATCAGCTTTCGACTTGCGCGGGAGGTCCAGGTGAGAGCTTGTATACACTTGCGGACATTCGCCTGACCTTGTCGAGACGACGCAACGCCACGGCGGCTAAACCACCAGACAAGGGCTCGCCCATGAAGCTCTCAGGAATGTTGGCTGTGCTCGGCTTATCTGTGGTTGCGTGCCACGCGCACGAGCTGCCCGCCTACGACCTCGACAAACTGTGTACCACGCACAGCGAGTACCCGGACAAGGACGCCTGCCTCAAGGAGCAGAAGCGATCACTCGGCTTCCTACCATCAATGCTCGAACGTGTGCCCAAGGATGTGGATATTTCCCTCTGCCTAACACTCAACCGCCCGCATGACGTGTTGACCTGCGTAAGCGACGTCCAGAGCTACAATCACGAAAAGGCCCGCTTCGATAAAATCCTCGTCCATCTTCGACCTGGCGCGGCGCCCTTGCCGCGCTACGACATCGACAAGGCATGCCGCGCCAACATCGATGACCTAAAAGACCGGCAGGCGCGCTACGACAGGTGCTTCTTCGATAACCAATTTCTCTACGACCACATCAAGTATTTCTGGCCGCGCGTGCCTTCCGACATCGCCGCAGCTTGCGCCGCGCAGGCGGAGCGCGCCGAACACCCGATCTACCAATATCTGCTGTCGTGCGTTCGCAGCGCCCTTGCCAAACACGAGAAGGAGCAAGCGTTGCCCAAGCGGGAATTCAGATACTGAGGGTAGCGGAACGCGAGAGCGCCAAAATCAACCGCGTCCGAAACCGTTTTGACCGACTACGCGGAGATCGCCGCCCGCGTGATGCGCCACCGCCAACCGTTCCGCCTGGCGCCTGCGGTCATCGCGGCTGGATCGCGCATGTGAGCGGACTTTCACTAGGCGCCCACCGCGGCCGTTGTCAGCCCGGGGCCAGACGTGGCTACGGCCGCACTGCTAAACGAAAGCGCGGCCGTGCCTCGACTTGTGCAAATGGGACTCAGCCGCCGCGATGCCGAGTTTGCGGTCATCCAGGGGCCGGCTAAACGCACTGGCGCGGGCCGGGACGTCACGTCGCCAGCTCCCACGAAGCGGACTTGCTGCTCACTTCCGGCACTGAACCGGCAGCGGACATCGGGAGCTAACGCGTGCAAGCTCGCCGGACGGACATTCGTACACGGTTTCGGGCATCACCCGCTCATGATCGGGGAAGCGAAGATCGTCGCCGACCACGTCCGCTACTCAACCAACGAGTCAGATGTCGCTGTTCGCTGCAAGTCTAATGACGTGCTCCACCTGTGAGCAGGCTACGTTCGGCGGCAGGCCTCGACTATCTGTTCAGCTGCAAACCTAAGGTCACCACGTGCTCCGGTGACCACACCATGGGTGTTGTGCGACTGCAGCCAATTGATCTCTTTGGTTAGCGTCTTGCGCTGTTCGGCGATAACGCCCTTGAGGCGGCGCACCCATACACGGTCAGCGAATTCGGGAATGTTGGCGAAGTCGGCTTGAGTTTCGAACATGGTGATAGCTTCTAGAACTTCCTCCGCAGCGGTAATGAGGTGGATGGCATAGTCTTCGAGGTCGTTTTCCCAATCCTCACGCTTTGTTTGTGCGGCGAGACGCTCAGCGGCACCCAAAAGGAAGATGGCGCCTCCAATCGGAAATTTATCTCGGGCAGCGCCAAGCGTATGCGCGGCCATGGCACCACGGTCCTTAGCACGTCGTACGGTAGCGATGATCTTACGCCGGTCCTCAAGTGCAAGGGCGTTGATGATGCCGAACGGCTTTGGCAGGCGGTTGATGTCGACGCCAAGGGCGACCGTATTTATGAGCTTCCCTAGCCTGTTGGCGTGGTCTGCCTCAGCGACGACCCACGGGCGTGTGATGGACTGCGGGGTCCAGATGATGATTGCGCGGGTACATGCATCGATCTCATCATCGATCACGTCTCGAAAGCTGTCGTCGCCGAGAAGGTTGGTGTCCCACCACACGCTGAAGCCGGCGGCTTCGAGGTCATCGGCCAACGCCTTGGTGAGGAAGTGCTCCGGCTTAAAGTAGCTGATAAAAACGTCGGCCATCGGCGGGGGACTCGTTAGCAGGCGGATTTGGCCGGGACTTGGACTTCGACTTTTGCCGCGATCATAATCTGCTTACCAACCGGCATGGAGGTATCTGAATCAAAGTCTGGCAGCATATCCGAGGCATCGATCCGGATCGCAGAACTCCTTGACGCGCCGCCCATTGGTTCACTCATCGTCAAATGCCTCTGCATCCCTCATGGACTGCCGAATGCTGCTCTCCGCGTGACGCAGTATGCCCTGGTACAAGTCCACCCCGCAGGTGAAGGGGGGAATCTCGTTGAGAGCCGCAGAGGCGTTCTCCCGCAACGCCAGATCCTCGGGAAACGGCTCTCCGGGCGTCCCGCTGCGCATCCCCGACACCGCCGAGCTGAACAGGTTGCTGCTGCCGCGCCGGTAGCAATCGATTCCGAACTGCTGACACCGCTCAAGATAGCGCAGCACGAACGCCCGGTTGCTGAAGACGAAGCTATTGGGCGCTTCGCTCAGCAGCTGGCCGATCAGCTCAAGGCCCGCCTGATCGGCGACCTCCACCCATTCGCCGAGCGCCCGCGTCAGCGCCTCATCGAACGGGAACATCCAGCCGAACAACTCCGCGGCCCGCGACCGGAACTCGTAGGCCTCGTTGCGCTTCGCCACCAGCCAGTCCGAAACCAGCCGCAGCACGTTCGTAAAATCCGGCGCAGTAGTGAAACGCAACGGCACATACCCGTAGGGGCCGTGGTTACTCGCCCGGAATTCCTGCCCGCTCTTGCCCGCGGCGAACTCGACCCTCTCCATGAGGAACCGCGCCGCCGGCTCCGCGAATTTCTCGGACGCCAGAGCCAGAAACTCCTCGACCCAGTGTCCCTCGAGCTCCGGGACATCCTTCAGCCGTTCCAGCAGGGCCACGACGTCGTCCCTGCCCAGCACCTCCATCAGCACGCCGCGGTCATTGTGGAACGACATCAGCGCGTGATCGGCGACGCGCGCCGACAGGCCGATATTGCCGGTCGTGATCAGGTCGATCACCGTGCGCGGCTGGATCTTCGCCAGCGAGTACATCGAGGACAGCCCGCTCAGCACCACCTCTTCCTCATCGCTTGCCAGAAGCATGCGCAAGGTTGCCATGTCCGTCTCATCGAGCGCTTTCAGCCCCGCCACCGCGTAGGCGCGCCCCACATCGATCAGGTACTCCCTGCTGCCCGCCTTGCAGAATTCATCCACGAGCTTCAGCCCAAGCTCGCGGTTCTTCGCAAGCGTGATACCGAGCCCCGTCGAGGCGTATCGCTTCGTCTGACCGGGCGACGCCGACAGCGCATTGCGGATCACCGCCTCGGCAAAGGCGGGCGAGGCCCCCATCAGCTCGCTCATGAACACGAAGGGAGCCGCCTCCTGCGCCCCGATCTCCTCGAGCCCCGCGTCGATTACGAGCCGCAGCTGCTCCGCGTCGGGGTAGGCTCGCTGAAGCTCGGCAGCCAGCCCCCGGTGAAACTCCGCGAGTTTTGCGCGCACGACATCGAAGTCGCTGATCTTCTCCAGCAGCATGCCGTGGCCGTCGACCAACCCGAGGACGTTGCGGAACTCCAGGCTCGTGGGCAACGCATCGATGATCGCCTGCGCCAGCTCGGCCGGCTCGCCGGTGCCGTAGTGCGCGTGCCACGACACCGATCTCACGATCCGCAGCAGGACGGCGGGCCGCAGCTCCTGGCCGCGCACGATCTCAAGCACCGCCTTCAGCGTCCCTGCGAATTCCCGGTCCCAGCCCTCGCGCGGCGCGTTCATGGGATGGCGCAGCGCCTTGTACAGCCCGCCCGCGGCCGCGAGCGCCGCCCGGCGATTGTCGCTCGACAGAAGGTCGAGATGCAGCCTGATGACCTTTTGCCGGTACTCGGCAGCGTAATGCTGGTTCACCGAGAACTGCGACCATGTCATCGTCCGCCGGTCCGAGGATTCCACGCTGTGGCCGTCCACCTCCAGCGCACCGCACAGGAAATCGAGCGGCGTATTGCGCTCGTTCCACACGCCAGGCCGGCGCGTCAGCGCAATGCCGAACTCGACCGTCGCCACGATATATTCCCGCGGCTTGTTGGCCTCGACCTCGCACATCTCCTTGAGTATCCGGATTGCGTGGTCGGTATGCGGACCGAGCTCCCGCTCATCGCCCTTGCCGAGCTGCCACAAGCCTTCCAGCGCAGCGCCAAGATGCGCGTAATTGTAACCCACAAATTTCAGGATTTCCGGCAGGTGCCGCAGGAAGCGCCCCTGCAGCATCTGGTCATTCACGAATCTCAGCGCGCGGTCCGGCTGATAGAACGCGACCGACGTCACCGCCTTCAGATGCGGATCGCCGTACTCGTGCTCCGGCCTGATCGTCGCCCAGATGCCGTCGAGCAGACGGCTGTTGCTCGTGTCGCCTTCCGCCCGGCGCCAGTCGAGACGGCCGAGATTCACGACCAAATTTTCAATGCCGGCCCCTTCGACGCTGCCGAACACCTTCTCCGCGTAGCCGGTTGAGGCCCCGTCCAGCCCGATGCACTCCTTCTCGATGATGTAGTCCGCGAGAAGGTCAGGTGCGATCCGGTATCGGCCCCCGCGCCTGAACACCACGCCGCTCTCGACCAGCAGCCTGATCAGCCTCGCCGCCTCCGGCTCGTCCAGCCCCTCCACCCCCCTGATTGCCTTCAGCAACGCCCGGTCCTCCGGGTGGAACGGTTGCACCAGCGCGAGCAGCCGCAGTAGCTTCGAGACCTGAGGCCCGTCGCTTTTCCCCCCGATGTCGCCGGCGATCACGTCGTGGAAGGCCGACATCAGCTGCTCGCGGAAAGCCTTCTCGTTGGTCAGCAGTTCGAGATGCCGCCGTTCCTTCGATACGACCTGCGCGCCGACCACCGTCGCCAGAGGGCAATCGCGGGTCAGCCGTGCGATATTTTCCGCCGCGCCCTCGGGGCCGCCATGTTCCCGCAGCACCTGCCGGGCAAGCTCGGTCGCCTCCTCCAGACTCAGCCGGTCGAGCACCACCTCGTCCGTGCGCTCGCCGGTCAGTGCAAACTTGCCCGCCTGGGCCGTGATCAGAGTCCGGCCGTACGGCCGGAAGGACAGCACCAGCTTCGCCTGGTTGGCCGGATCGGCGGCGTACCTGAACAACAGACCCAGGTCCTCGCGCTCGTGCGCGTCATCGACCACCAGCAGCTTCGGCCCGCTACCCAGGTCCTCGAGGCTCTTGCCCGTCGCCGCTCCAGACTGCGACAGGAACCGCACCAGCGTCCCCCTGCGCTCCGCCTCGAATTCCTCAACCGCGGTCCTCAGCACCCGTGTTTTGCCGACCCCGGCCGGCGCCACCACCATCAGCGCGGAGATCGCGCTGTTCTTCACCGCCTGCCGGATCTTCACCAGCTCTGTGGTCCGGCCAACCAGCTGCCAGCTGTGATTGAACGCACTCGTACGCTCCGAGAACGGCGCGTAGAATTCGGCCGTTGTCAGCCATGGGCCGGGCTCGCTCTCCCCGAGCAGCGCCAGACGTTGGCCCCGGAAGAAGATGTCGACCAGCGCCCGCTGTTCCTCCCTGGGGAGCGAGCGGATCTCACGGGAAACATCCTCCCGGTCCCACAGATCCCAGCCCTCATGCTCAGCGATCGCCGACCGCGCCTTCGGGCTCGCCACCCGCGACAGAACGAGGAATTTCTTTTCCGCCTTCCTCGTATGCCTAGCCACCGCCGCGTCGACCTTCTGCGGTCCGAACTCCTCGACGCGCTTGCCCTGGAACGTCCACACCCCGCCGTCCGGGAAAGTGACCTCCAGATCGGCGCCGTCCTGAGTGTGCCCCTGGCCGCCGAGGCGATGAACCTTCGCGTCCGGAAACCGCGCGGCAAGGAAATAGAGCAGGAAGCGCTCGAACCCGTCGCTGCTCAGAGAGTCCATGGGGAATGGTGCGTCGAAGGTTGCAATCGCCGACTTCTCCGCGCGGTAGCCCGCTGCCGCCTGCAGCTCCGGCAGATCGCCCCCGACAGCCGCGGCGATGGCTCTCACCTCATCATAGCGCGGGCGCGACTTGCCGCCTTCCCAGCGACTGACCGTCTGCTGCCCCACGCCCAACCGCTTCGCTA
>CALRVN010000004.1:0-26302 GCA_943371625.1 Hyphomicrobium sp. CS1GBMeth3 | reverse complement strand
CGACAGCGCCCGCTCGATCGACTTCGCCTCGCAGATGTCGAGCGCCGCTCGGCCGACCGCGCACGCGTCGACATCCTTGCGCCCCGGCGCCATCTCGACCAGCGAGCGCGCGACCTGGCCCTGCCATCCGGCAATCAAGAGACGCATGTCGTTTCCCGCGAATTGGCTAGTCTCGTTCCGTGGCGAGGCTCGTATCGCCGGCGCCGCGACCGCGCCGGTTGACCTGCCACTTGAGCGTTCCGTCGTCGATTGCGAAGGCGAAAACATGACCCATCGATGCGGCGATGACCGTATCCCCGATGATCCGCACCGACACAGGCTGCCCCTCGCACGGTTGCCCCGCCGGCAACTCGGCCAGTTTCCGCTCCCAAAGCAGACGTCCCTTCGCCGCTTCGATCAGCGTCACGACGCCTGCATGCCCGACCGCGATGGGCGCTCGCGATTGCTCCGATGACGCATGGCGCTCAGGCAAGCTCGTCGTCCTTCTGATTGAGGAATATGAGCACCAGCCCGATGCACGCGATGAATCGGAACGCCGCCTGCTGTCCGTTCCACGTCTGCGACTGCCACATCTGGAACCACTCGCCGCCGACCACCATGAAGCCGAAGAACCATAGCGCAAATCCAATCACGAGACCGACGATGGCGACATCCTTCGCCGCGTTGAATTCGCCCGCCGCCGCATAGCGCCGAACCCACAGTCGCCACGCGCCCACGATTGCCAGAACGCCCGCCAGCAATTCCGCCGCGATGATCAGCGCGTAGAAGAAATGGTAAAGCACGGGGCTGGTTATCGCTCGCCATGTCAGCGTCGAGGATGGGAAAACCGTGTCCATCGACATTACATGCTGCACGAAGGCGTAGTTGGTCCCGTAGTCTATGATGTTGTCGACCCCGACAAGCAGCGAGAACACCCCGATCATCAGCACGAGCAGAACCTTCGCAGCGCGCACGAGCATTAGGGTGTCCCTCTCGATTCGGCGCCGCGATTATGCTGCGCTGGATAGCTGGCGCCAACTCCGCTACTGGATTTGCCCGCAACCAACCGTTAACTGCTCGAGGATGAGACCCGCGACATGACCGATAGCAACCGGCCGGAGCCCGCCAAGGGTCTCAATGCGGCGATCATCCCAGTGACGCCATTTCAGCAGAACTGCACGCTCCTCTGGGATGGCGAGTCCAAGAAGGGCGTCATTGTCGATCCCGGCGGCGACCTCGACAACATCCAGGCCGCGATCGCCGAGATCGGCATGGTTCCCGAGAAGATCATCCTGACGCACGGCCACATCGATCACGCCGGCGGCGCCGCCGAATTGCGTGAGCGCCTCGGCGGCATCCCCATCGAAGGCCCGCACGCGGCCGAGCGTCCGCTGCTCGACAACCTCGAGAAGCAGGGTGAGGCTTACGGCATCGCCGCACGCAAGGTTACCCCGGATCGCTGGCTCGAAGAGGGCGACACCGTTTCGGCCGCCGGGCACACGTTCGAGGTGCTGCACTGTCCGGGGCACTCGCCCGGCTCGGTCGTGCTCGTCAACCGCGCGCAGCGTTTCGCGCTGATGGGCGACGTGCTGTTCCAGGGATCGATCGGACGCACCGATCTGCCGCTCGGCAATCACGAGGCGCTGATGTCGTCGATCCGCACCAAGGTCATGGCGCTGCCGGACGACTTTGCATTCATCTGTGGGCACGGGCCGACGAGCACGATCGGCCAGGAGCGCCGAACCAACCCGTTCATCGTCGGCGACGCCGCCTAGCCGGTTCCTCTCCCCATCCTTCATGGGGAGAGGGTGAGGGTGAGGGGCAGAAGCCGGGTGAGGCGAAGCGTCAAAAAGAAAATCCCGGGGCGAGCCCCGGGATGAATTCTTTCAGACGCCGTGTGTGGCAGCTTAGAAGCTGCGCTCCCAACGCAGGCAGCCGAGCACGCCGCATTCTGCCTGCAGCGTGCCGACGCCGATCGGGCTGGCGTTGTCGATCTGCGCCCACACGTCGACGGTGTTGACGCGCAGCGTCTCGGAGCAGCTCGTCTTGCAATAGACCCATGTGCCGTGCGGCAGCCGCACCTGATAACCGACATCCGTGTTCCGGTAGGGAGCGCGGATCGAGCCGTTGCCATCCTGGCTGTTCGCTGTCACGTAACCCAGCACCTTGCTGACGGCGCGCGGGCCGGCAAATGCAGTGCCGGCCATCATGGACGTGGCGGCGGCAACCAGCAGGCCGGTGGCGAGGGTGGTGCGCTTCATCTTGGTCTCCTGCCCAGTAGCGAGCTAGCTCGCAGAATCTTCTCGCAAACTAACATGATTGCGGCGCGCCTCGGCGCTCCTCTGCAGCACTCGGCTGCAGCCTGTGGCCCGGACGCACCGCTTGCGCAGCCTAGCTGGCACGCGCGAAGTTGATGCTGACACCCTTCAGCGCCGATCCGTTGGTCGACAGAGAAACCGATTGCGTCTCCCCGCCGATCGATACGGACAGCGACCCCGTTAGACCGCCGCCGCCGATGGTCAGCTTCAGCTTCGACTCGTCGGCGCTGCCGGTGATTGTGCCGGTCTGATTGTAGTTGCGCTCTTCCCACGTGCCGGTGACGCGGCCGTTCGCGTATTTGAGCACCGAGCGTAGCTCCACCTTGGTGGAGGGATTGGCGCAGATGATATTGAGCTTCAGCTCAGAGCCGCCCGAGCCGGAGTAGTAGCCCTTGCAGGTGAGCTTCTCGCTCTTGCCGCCTTCGAGCCGCGCGGTGCCCTTACCTGTCCAGGTGCCGACCAGCGCCGAGAACGGGCTCCCCGCTACGGCCGGCGCGCCGATCATCAGCATGGCGATCGAACTCAAAGCCAGAGCCGTTACGCTCCCCCTCAACAAGCTCAAAACACACCTCCAAAAGCTCTGACTGTTCCACGGTTCCGGATGGATGCCCGTTTGCCGGCGCACGGCCGGACAGCGACTAGACATGCGACCACCGCCGAGAAACTGGTATCGGCATGTCCCAAATTAGCACACTTGCAGTTAAATAAGTGTCGCGCCCCTGCATCGACAACCCGTCGAGCTACGCAGTCCCGCACAGAATTCTTTCTCAACATAGCGTCGGAGGTGCGTGCATCTGGCTGTAAGCAGCGGTTGCGCCTGGGAGAACGCTGGCTATATTGCGCCGCTTGCGACGGAGGGGTGGCCGAGTGGTTGAAGGCGCACGCCTGGAACGCGTGTAGGCGGGCAACCGTCTCGTGGGTTCGAATCCCACCCCCTCCGCCAGCAACCCTTGAGCCTACTCCGGGCTCTGACAACCACCTGAAATCGCCGGTCTTTATCGAGCTTCGTGGGCGGCGGCATTGCCGCCGGGCTCATCGACAGCGGCCCCGGCGCGTTAACTTTTGTGCTTTCAGAAGGCCGATCGCTACAGGCGCCGCCAACAAACCCGGCCGCTTCCAGGGTCGGTCCCGCGGAATGGCCGCGCGGCGAAAGACGGGCCAAGGTCCGCCTGTGCATCGAGACCCAGACGCCGCCTGCGAGCGCAACGCACCCTCGCGATTCTGCATCCGACGAAGCGGCAGCCTTAAATTCGAATCGCTGTGACAATTTCATCGCGGTCAATCCGCGTGATCGCTCGCGCCCTATTTGATCGTTGACACATACGGCTCTGCCGAGCGCACATGGTAGCTGTGACGGAGTATGGGAACGCGGTGAGATGAAAGTCGAAGCCGCGGCTGCGCCCGCAACTGTAAGCGGTTAGTTCCTTTCGGATAAGCCACTGGTGCCTGCTCGGGGGTGCTGGGAAGGTCGAAAGAAACGTCTGAGCCGCCAGCCAGGAAACCTTGCCGCCACAAGTCGCCCATTCGCCGTGCGGGCCGCGCGGTGGAACGGACAACCGTAGTGGCGACTGATGTGCAACCGAACGGGAGCTACGTCAGACATGTCATTCTACGGTGTCATCTGAGGGCACTAGCCGACTAAATCGCGATTTCGCTTAGGCGCCGCACCAGCATTGCGGTGGCCGGGGGCGCGCGTGCGTGCAGTAGAGTGCGTTGGGCGAAGCTTCCCGTGCGTCATGTAGTGCGTATCGGGGGGTGTTATGTATTTGCGTTCGCCGCCATCGGCGTGTTTCGCCGTTCTGTCTCTAATTCTCGCCGGCTATCAGCAACAGGCTTTCGCTCAGTCTGCCGCCGAGCCGACCGAACTCCCACCTCTCGAGGTCGAGACGTCGACAAAGAAGGCCAAGAAGAAGTCGAACGACGTCACCAATACGAGGCTCAGCGGCACGGGCGACGCTTCCAAAGGCGCGGCGAAGAAGACGACCGGCGAGGTGACGGGCGGTCTGGGAGATCAAGCCTCGAACGGAGCCGGCATCATCGGCGCGTCGACCACGGTCATCACCCGCGAACAGATCGAGCGTTCCCCGCAAACGAGCCTGCCCGAGATTATCTCCCGTGAGGCCGGCGTGCAGACGACGAGCACCTACGGCGGCCTCAATGGTGCAGGCACGAAGGTCGACCTGCGCGGCTTCGGTGCTGCAAGCTCTTCCAACACGCTCATTCTGATCGATGGTCGTCGACTGAACGATTGGGACCAAGAGGGCTTCGATCTCTCCAAGATCGCCAAGGACTCCGTCGAACGCATCGAGATTACGCGCGGCAACTCGGGCGCCGTGCTTTACGGCGATGGTGCTGTCGGCGGCGTCATCAACATCGTCACGCGCCATGGTGCAGCTCTGCCCAACCAGGGCCGGATCGAGGGCGGCATCGGCTCCTTCCAGACGCGAGAAGGAGATGTGAGCGTCAGCGGCTCGTCGGGTGCGTTCTCCACGTTCCTCAACATCAATACTTTCGAGTCCGACGGCTATCGCACCAATAACGAGCTGCAGCAGAAGTCCGGCGTTGCCGATCTGCGTTGGACCTTCTCCAGGGGCAGCGTCTACGCCAACTTTGCTGCCGACGACCAGGAGCTGGGACTGCCCGGACCGCGAAACGTCAACCCGAACACCAATACCAATCAGCTCGTCACCGATCGGCGCGGCACCGGAACACCAAACGACTTCGCCAACAAACAGGACCGGCGCGGAACGGTGGGCTTCACCTATATGCTCGATCCCGGAGCGGAGCTGGTCGTCGATGGCAGCATACGCGACAAGCATCAGCAGTCTGGTCTCTTTGTTTTTGGCGGCTTTGGCTCTTACGGCGACGCCGATCTGACAACCAGATCAATAACGCCTCGTCTCAACTTGAATGGGCAGCTGCTCGGTCTGCCGTCGCGCGCTATCGCAGGCGTCGATGTCTTTCAGACCGAATACGACTCCGCTCGCGGCAGCACCGAGGGTGGCTCCTACTACAGCATTTACGCAGGCGAGCAGACCTCGGTTGCCGGTTACTGGCAGCAGACGGTGAGTGTGCTCCCCTCGACAGACATTTCGGCCGGCGGGCGCATTCAGCGCGACAAGACAGAGTTGGACGATCAGCTATATACGTTCGACACACCACTCGACTCCGCCGAGACGAACTACGCCTGGCATTTCGGTGCTGAGCACGAGCTGACGCGTGGGCTCACATCATTTGCTCGTGCGGCCAGAAGCTTCAGGGTGGCGAACGTCGATGATCGCGTGTTGACCGAAACCTTCGGTGACTATGGACTGCGCACGCAGACATCCCATGATTGGGAGGTCGGCCTGCGCTATGGATTTGGCGGGTTCAGCATTCAGTCGAGCTACTACGACATGCGGCTCACCGACGAGATCCACTTCAGCCCGCTGGTCAATGGTTTCGGTGCGAACATCAATCTCGACCCGACCCGCCGCCGCGGTGTCGAGACGATCGCGAGCTGGCAGATCATGAAGGATGTGCGTCTCAGCGGCAACCTCACTTACGCCGACGCAACGTTCCGGTCGGGCGAGTTCGCTGGAAATGACGTGCCTCTCGTTTCGAACTGGACCGGCAACGTCGGCCTGTCGTGGAACATCATCGACAAGGCGCTGACGTTCGACACCATCGTCCGCTACGTCGGCGATCGCCGCATGGACAACGACCAGCAGAACTTCCAGCCCCTGATCCCGTCGTACACAACTGTCGACGTGCGGCTTGGTGGTCAGGTCGAGAGTTTCTTCTGGTCCGCCGCGGTGGCGAACCTGTTCGACGAAGAATACTTCGACTACGCAATCGCAAGTGCGAGCCTGGCAAACTACGGCGTCTACAACGCCTATCCCTTGCCGGGCCGCACCTTCATGCTGAAGGCCGGCTCCACTTGGTGACGCGCATCAGCTAGAAGCCGGCTGCTCTATAGCGAAGCTGAAATCGACGTCTTTTGCGCGCCCGCTGCCGATAGGCAGCGGGCCGAAGACCGTTAGCAAATGGTAGCGATGTAGTCCTGTGACAATTCCAACTCGCTCAACCTGCGCGATCGCTCGCGCACTATTTCACCGTTGACACATACGGCTCTGCCAAGTGCACATGGTAACTGTGACGGAGTATGGGAACGCGGTGAGACGCAAGTCAAAGCCGCGGCTGCGCCCGCAACTGTAAGCGGTTAGTTCCTTTCGCATATGCCACTGGTGCTTCGGTGAAGCACTGGGAAGGTCGAAAGAAACGTCTGAGCCGCCAGCCAGGAAACCTGCCGCCACGAGTCGCCCATCCAACGTGCGGGCCGCGCGGAGGAACGGATAATCGTAGTGGCGACTGATGTGCATCCGAAGGGGAGCTACGTCAGGCATGTCATTCTACGGTGTCATCTCCAGACACTAATCGTTTCGGGCGGTGATTGATCTCATCGCGGCGCGCTGCGCCGTCGATGCGGCCCTTCGCATGTGCTGAATTTGAGAGTGCGTATCGGCGTGCTTCCCCCATCCGCGTATCGGGGGTTAGTATGTATTTGCGTTTGCCGGCCTCGGCCGCTTTCCTACTCTTCACACTTGGTGTTTTAACCGGATCGCCGCGCGCAATTGCGCAGTCCAGCACACAGTCGGGCGCAACTCCGCTGCCGGCTGTCGAAGTCACCGCAGGCCAGCCGAAAAAGAAAACGGCAAAGGCCAAGACAGCCAAGAAGTCCGCGGCGCCCGTGGCGCAGGCACCTACGTCCATGCCCGCTGCAACGCAAGCCGCCGCGACCGGCGGCAGCGGCGAAGGCGCCACCAGGCCGGGGCTCAACCTCGATGTCCCCGCTCAGACCGGCAGCCGCCTCGGGCTGACACCGCTCGAAACGCCGGCCAGCGTCGAGGTCATTCCGGGAACGACCATCCACGAGCGTGGGCAGACGAGTGTTGACGACGCCGTGACGCAGAATGCGACGGGCTTCACGTCGACAGCTTCGCCGGGCAACGGCTGGGCATCACTCGGTACCCGCGGGTTCGTCGGCAACAACGCGGTCATGCGCCTCTATGACGGGACACGCCTCTACGTTGGCGCCGGAACCATCACGTTTCCGTTCGATACCTGGTCCGCCGAGCGCATCGAGGTTCTTCGCGGCCCGGCATCCGTCCTCTACGGCGAAGGCTCGATCGGAGGCGTGGTCAACGTGGTGCCGAAGCGACCGACCGACTACTTCACCGCCGACGGCGAGGTTGCCTACGGCACCGATAATACCAAGCGGTTCGGCGTTGGTATGGGTGGTCCAGTAAGTGACCAGCTCGGTTACCGCCTTGATGTGAGCGGAACTCAGTCGGATGGTTGGCTCGACCAGAACGGCGAATTCAGCAAGCTCGCGATCTCGGGATCCGTCGTCTTCAAGCCGACGAACGATCTTAAGTTCACGCTGTCGAATGACTTCGGCGATCAGTCGCCGATGAAATACCAGGGAACGCCTCTGATCAACGGCAGTCCCGAGCCGGTCCGCTTCACAAACTTCAACGTCGACGACAGCGAACTGCACTTCCGGGACAACTGGACTCAGCTGAAGGCTGAGTGGGACGTCAACGATTGGCTCAGCCTCCGTAACACCACCTACTACCTGACCAGTAACCGCCATTGGCGGAATACTGAATGGTACGAATACATGGGTGGCAACGTCGTCGAACGTTGGGACTGGCTCGAAATCTATCACGACCAAGAGCAGGTCGGTAACCGCTTCGACGCTGCTTTCCGGACCGCACTTGGTGGCGGCGTGAAGAACGAACTCGTCGTCGGCTTCGACGTCAACCGCGTCAAGTTCAGACACACGAACAACTACAGTGATCCTAACGGTGAGCAGAACAACGGCGACGTTTATGATGAGGTTGACCCGTTCAACTTCGTGCCGGGTAAGTTCCTCAATCCCGATGGAACGGTGCCGGTGTTCGACACAACCACGCAGCAGTATTCGCTCTTTGCCGAGGACAGACTCGTGCTGTCTAAGGAATTGTCCGTCGTCGCCGGCATTCGGCTGGACCATCCAACAGTCGAACGCGTCGATCTTAACGGCGCTCCCGCCAATGTGCCGTTCGAAAAGAGTTTCTCTGACGTCACTTGGCGCGTCGGCGCGGTCTATTCGCCCGTACGCGATCTCGCCTTCTATGGCCAGTATTCGACCGGCGTCGACCCGGTCGGAGGTATCATCAGTCTCAACGCATCCAACGCGCCTTGGGTCCTGGCGACTGGCCGGCAGATCGAAATCGGCATGAAGCAGGCATTCTGGCACGGGCGAGGTGAATGGACGCTTGCTGCCTATGACATCGAGAAGCAGAACCTGCTCTCGCGCGATCCGTCGGCGCCAGGAAACAACTATCGCCAGGTCGGTCAGCAATCCTCTCGCGGCGTTGAGGCCTCGTTGGCGCTGCAGGTTCTCCCGTCACTTAGATACGAAGGTAATGTTGCGTTGCTGCAGGCGCGGTACGATGATTTCGTCTCGCGCACGAGCTGCCAGGTCGGCAGTCCCGACTGCGTCGGAGGCTTCAAGGCCTTGGACTATTCCGGCAATCGGCCGACCAACGTACCCGAGCAGGTCGTCAACAACTGGCTGTCGTGGGCATTCCTGCCGAAGTGGGAGGCGCATGTCGGGGTGCGCTGGGTCGGTTCGATGTATGGCGACGACTCGAACGAGTACAAGCGCGCGCCGTTCACGGTCGTAAACCTCGGCCTCGACTACGAAGTGACGGACAAGAGCGAGATTGCTCTGCGCGTCTACAACGTGTTCGACGAGATCTACGCGACTGACGGCGGCTCGACGCAGTGGCAGCTCGCTCCACCGCGCACCGGCGAGATCGTCTACCGCATGAAGTACTAAAAGCGGCGGCCCCAACGCGGTTGTCTGGGGCGACTGTTTCGATAGCCCGCGTGGCCTTGCCGCGTGGGCTATCCGTGTTGATCCATGCCGAGGATCGCGAGCGCGCAGACGCTGTTGCGGTGTTGCGAAACAATCTCAGTCAACGCGCGTGATTGCTCTCGCAATATTTCACCGTTGACTCATGGGGCCTACTCCGGCGCACATAGGAGCTGTGACGGAGTATGGGAACGCGGTGAGACCTCCAGTCGAAGCCGCGGCTGCGCCCGCAACTGTAAGCGGTTAGTTCCTTTCGGATATGCCACTGGTGCTTCGGTGAAGCGCTGGGAAGGTCGAAAGAAACGTCTGAGCCGCCAGCCAGGAAACCTGCCGCCACGAGTCGCCCATCCTCCATGCGGTGCGCTTGGTGGAACGGACAACCGTAGTGGCGACTGATGTGCATCCGAAGGGGAGCTACGTCAGGCATGTCATTCTATGGTGTCATCTCCAGACACTGATCGTTTCAGGCGGTGATTGAGCTCATCACGGCGCGCTGCGCCGTCGGTGCGGTTCTTCGCATGCGCTGAAGTTGAGTGCGTATCGGCGTTCTTCCCCCATCCAGTTGGCGTAACGGGGGTAAGTCCTGTGTCTTTGCGTTTGTCGTCGTTTCCGCGCTCGATCGGGCCGCGGCGCTGTATCGCCACCCTTGCGGGTGCATTGACGGCGTCGGTTCCAGTCGTAATCCTTGCCACCTCCCCAGCGTTCGCCCAATCGGCGGATCAATCCGCGCCGCTGCCTCCCGTCGTCGTCGAGGCGCCGAAGAAGCCGGCGAAACAGAAGGCCGCTGCGAAGAAGAAGCCCGGGGCGACGGCCGGCTCGCAGACAGCAGCACCGCCGCAGCCTCAACCCGTCACCGGCGCGACCGGCCCCAGCATCTCAACGGCTGAATCGAGCACTTCGCCGCTCTATGCCGACCCAGGCCCGGGACCCAATCTCGCGGTTCCGAACACCACCGGCAGCCGCCTCAATATGACGCCGCTCGAGACGCCGGGAAGCGTCGACATCATCTCCGGGTCCGCCGCCCGCGAGCGCGGCCAGAACGACGTCGTCGAGGCGGTGACACAGAATGCGCCCGGCATCACGAGCGTTGCGCTGCCGGTGCTCGGAACAGCCTTCACCTCGCGCGGCTTCGTCGGCAACGGCTCGATCACGCGCCTCTATGACGGTACGCGGCTCTATCCCGGCAGAGGCGGTGCCAGCACCTTCCCGTTCAACATGTGGTCGGTCGAGCGCATCGAAGTCCTACATGGCCCGGCATCGGTTCTCTATGGCGACGGCGCGATTGGCGGCGTCATCAACGTCATTCCGAAGAAGGCGATCACCGACAAGCAATTCAACGAGGCGCAGGTCTTTTTCGACAGCAACAACACGCGCAGGGCGTCGATCGACAGCGGTGGGCCGGTCACCGACGCGTTGGCCTATCGCATCAACGTAACCAAGGATGCATCCGACGGCTGGGTCGACAACGGCGATTCCGAGAACTTCGCCATTTCCGGTGCCGTCCGCGCGCAGGTTTCACCCGACCTCGTCTTCTCCTTGTCGCACGACTACGCCGACCGCGAGCCGACGACGTACTTCGGCGTGCCTTACCCCGACGGCGTATTCGACGATCGCATCAAGGACAAGAACTACAACTTCGATAACGCCTTCACGAAGTTCCGCGACGAGTGGACCCAGCTAAAGACTGAGTGGCAGGCGGTCGATGGCGTGACGGTCCGCAACGTCGCCTATCGGCTCGAGACCCGCCGCGAATTCCAGAACGTGGAGGACTACGTGTGGAATACGTCGACGGATCGGATCGACAGGTCGACCGCGCTGCACATCCTGCAGGAGCAGCAGCAGGTCGGAAACCGCCTCGACGCTACTATCCGGAGCAAGTTCGCGGGCATCGGCAATGAAGCTGTCGTCGGCTTCGACGTCAATCACGGCAAGTTCAACTACTCGAACTACAGTCTGCCGTTCGCCATGCCGATCCCCGACGTAGATCCTTTCGATCCGGACCTCGGCTCATTTCCTGACCACGAACTCGTACCGCAATTCGATTCCGAGCTGTCGCAGCGCTCCGTGTTCCTTGAGGATCGCCTGATCCTCAACCAATACGTTACGGTCGTTGGCGGCGCGCGTTGGGATACGACGACGATCAATCGCGACGATCTTCTCAACCCTAGCAACGCCTTCGAAGAGACCTTCAACTCGTTCAACTGGCGCGCGGGTATTGTCGTGACGCCGGTGCGCGGACTTGCATTCTATGGCCAGTACGCCGTAGGCGCCGATCCGATCGACGTGCCACAGCTCGACTACACCAAGGATATCTCCGGCCTCAAGCAAACCACCGGCCGCCAATACGAGATCGGCGTGAAGCAGGCGCTGTTCGGCGGCGCGGTCGAGTGGTCGCTATCAGCATACGATATCGTCAAGAACGACCTGCTCATCCGCAGTGTATTCATCGACTTCAACACGCCGCCGTTCCTGTTCACGACGTTGCAGCAGATCGGACAGCAATCCTCGCGCGGAATCGAAGCCACATTCGGCGCCGAGCTGGGATACGGCTGGCGCTTGGATGCAAATGGCGCTCTGCTGGAGGCGAAGTACGACGAGTTCAAGTACGTGGACTTCAACACCCTTGAGATGGTGGACTACGCGGGCAAGACGGCGTTGCTCGTTCCCAGAGAGACCGCAAACGTCTGGCTGACCTGGGACTTCGCCCCCGGCTGGCAAGCCGGCGGCGGAATCCAATACGTAGGCGCGTCGTTCGAAAACTTCGCCAACACGGTGGAGCGTCCGGCATACACCATCGCCAACGCGGCCTTGCAGTGGCAGCCGACCGCCTCGACCACGCTCGACTTCCGCGTCAAGAACCTCTTCGACAAGACGTACGCTCAATACCTGCGGACCGATCCGACCCTCGCCGAGGGTGGAACGCTCCAAGGCTACATCGCACCTCCGCGCACGTTCGAAGGCTCGGTGAGCGTCAGGTTCTAGGTTGAGATCGCCGTCCGCGGGCCATACCCCGCTCGCGGACGGTTGCATGGCAGCGTCGCAGCCCGGGTTGAGATTATTGACCTACTCTCCAGCTCATTGGTTGCGCCGCTGTCTCTTCTGGTCCCATCGCTGGCTGGGTATCCTCACGTGCCTCCTGTGCGCGATGTGGTTCCTGTCGGGCTTGGTGATGCTCTACGTGCCATATCCCTCATGGCGCGACGAAGAGCGCGTCGCGACGTTGAAGCCGCTCGACGCTGGCAAGCTGAATGTCTCGCCCGGCGAGGCGCTGGCGAAAGCCGACCTCGCACGCGTCCCGACGGTGTTCCGCCTCGAGATGTGGGGCGACGAGCCCGTCTACCGCATCGTCGATTTTGGCCGCCCGACGTCGGTGTCGGCCACGGACGGCCGCATCATCGCCCATGTCGACGCGCGAGAGGCAGAGGTGCGGCTGCTGACGACCTTTGCCGGAGTGCCTGCCCGGTACGTCGGCGAGATCGCGCAAGACCAATGGACCGTCACGCGGCTCTACGCGCCGCATAAGCCGCTACATCTCTTCGCGCTCGACGATGGCCGCGGCACGGAAATCTACGTCTCCTCCAAGACCGGTGAGATCGTCCAGAGCACGACACGCAGCGAACGGACTTGGAACTGGTTCGGGTCCGTGCCGCACTGGATCTACTTCACGGTCATCCGCAGCGATGCCTCGTTGTGGCGGCAGATCATTCTGTGGACGGCCGGCCCCGCGGCTGTTGGAGCCGTGCTCGGCATCTGGATCGGCGTCCTCCGCATTCGCCTTCGCCGCCGCTATCCATCAGGCCGCATCACGCCCTACCGCGGTTGGATGCAATGGCATCACTTGACGGGTCTGGTCGGCGGATTGTTCGTCGTTACCTGGCTGGCGAGTGGCTGGTTGTCCGTGTCGCCGTTCGGTCTGTTCGGCGGCCCGCAGATCGGCCCCGATGATCTCGCGCGCTACTACGGCGCCGGGCGCCCCGCGTTTGATGCTCAACTGCCCGTGCTCAAAACCATGACCAGCCCGTCGACGAAGGAACTGACGTTCTCGTGGCTGAAAGGTGCGCCCTTCGTCATCACCGATGACGGCGCAAAGCGGCGCGCCTTCGATGCCGCGACGGGTGCCATCGCCCAGCTCGGCGAGGCGCGCCTCGCCGCCGCCGCCGCTGCTGTCCTGCCGACGGCAAACATCACGCTGCAAGAGCGGCTCGATGAGCCCGACGTCTATTGGTACTCGCATGTCGCCCAACGTCCGCTGCCGGCACTGAGGATCGGTTTCGATGATCCCGGCGCGACGTGGCTGATGATCGATCTGTCGACGGGCAAGATCGTCGGCATGTCCGACCGCGGCGAGCGGCTCAATCGCTGGCTCTTCAACTTCGTGCACCAATACGACCTGCCGTGGCTCCTCGACCGGCCGCTGCTGCGCTACGCGCTGATCTGGCTGCTGTCCGGGCTAGGCATCGTCATCTCGCTCACAGGGGCGTGGATGGGATGGCGAGTTCTGCGGCGCTGATTACGGGTGCGCTGATAAATCCAATTTCCTGACAGGAAAGTCGTGCTACTGGGAGTAGTCCGGGTGCAGGCGGCTCGGCAATGGCCGGTAGCTTGATGACATCTGCACCCGACGTGACGCTCGATGCCCGCCAACAGGCGCTCAGCCTTGCGGCCGTGATCGCGACCACATTCGGAGTTGGCGTCGCTTTCGGCATCGGCGTCCCGCTCACGACGCTGACACTGGAAAGTTGGCAGCAGCCCGAATGGATGATTGGGCTCGCCGGCGCCGCCCCCTCTCTCGGCGTGCTCGCCATGCTGCCGTTCGTCCCCCGCATCATCGCGCGGATCGGCCCGATGGCCGCCATCACCATCGGCTGCTTGATCGGCGCGCTCGGCTTCCTGGCGCTCTCTGCGGTTTCGTCGCCTTGGGTCTGGGTTGCCGTGCGCTGCCTGATGAGCGCCGGCCTCGCGCTTCCGTGGCTCGGCGGAGAAACCTGGATCAATTCCGTCTCCACCCCGGGCAACCGCAACCGCGTCATAGCCATCTACGTGTCGGTGTTCTTCATTGGATTCGCGATCGGCCCGCCCATCCTTCAAGCCGTCGGCCTCACCGGCATCTGGCCGTTCCTCGCTGGCGCCCTCGGCGTCGCGCTTTCGGCGCTGCCACTGATGTTCGCGCGAAAATTCGCCCCGGAATTTCATCACGACGAGACGCGTGGGCTCCTGGTCACGGGAAGGGTCGCCCCCCTAGCCACCATCGGCGGCTTCGTCTCCGGCTTCTCCGAGATGACGGCCTACGCCCTGTTGCCCAACGTGGCGCTGTCGTCGGGACTGACGCAGAACGCGGCGCTCAACATGCTCGCAATGCTACTGCTTGGCGGCATATTCCTTCAGTTCCCACTCGGATGGGTCGCCGACAAGTTGCCGCGGACGAGGTTTCTGCTCGTCGTCGTCGTTGCGGTAACGGTCCTGCTATGGGCGTTGCCGGGCCTGATCACCATGCCGATCGTGCCTGGCGTCATCGCGTTCCTGATCGGCGGCATCGTGATCGGCTTCTATACCAGCTCGCTTGCCATCATCGGCGAGGAGGTGGCGCCGAAGGATCTGGCCGGCGCCAACGCCGCCTTCCTGGTCATGTACCAGTTGGGCGGCATCGCTGGCCCGGCCGTCGCGGGCGTCACCATGACCTGGTCGCCGGCCATCGGCTTCGCCGCGACGCTGACCGCCGTCATGGTCGTCTTCGGCGCCATCGTGATCATGCTGGGCGTTGCCGACAAACGGCGCAGCGCGCAACCTGTTCAACCCAGCGAGTGCTGAGCTACTTGCCTTCGCTGTCGGCCTTCTTCGCCACGATCCCGAGCTTCGTCTCGAGCGAGCTGATCTCGTTCCGAAGCTTCTCCTGCTCCTGATTGCGCCGGACCATGCGGATCTGGATCTTGCCGATCTCCATCGACAGGTTGCGCCGCGAGTCGGCATCGCCGCTGCTGCCCGTCTCGTACTGCTTGTCGAAGATCGCCTGTTGATCCGACTTGTTCTGCTCCTGCAGGCTCCGCAGCCGCTCGCGCGCTTGCGCCAGAGAAACGATGCTCTCCGTGTGCTCGACGTCGGCCTGCTTGTTCGCCGCATCGTTGAGCTTCCGCGTCGGCTCGTCGTTGGCCTTCGCCGCCGTCTGCTGGAAATAGAAGTCGCCCGTCAGCGCCGAGTGATCCCAGGGCACCTGCTTGCCGCCCGTTGCAGCGAGCACGTCCTTGCGCACCTCGATCATGGTCGCCGTGAGGTTGCGGCCGGACTCGCGCACATGCTTGGAGAGCGCAGCCGTGAACGGCGAGTTCCGCCCCTTGCCGTCGAGCGCCACGTTCCCCGGCTGCGTCGAATAGGAAATGAATGTCCCGACCCCGGTCTCGACCTGCGCGAGGCCCTTGCCGAGGCTCCCCGAGCGCGTGCCCATCGACCGCGCCAGGTTGCCGGCAAACGGATTGTCGCGGCAGGCGTCGAGAAACACGATGTTGGTCTTCTCGCCGCGGCCCCGCTCCATCTGCTTCAGCACCAGATCGAGGCTGATGGAATCGAAGTCGAGATCGCGCTCATTATCTAGCCGCGCATCGACCGGGATGAGATAGTTGCGGCCGCCTACCTGCAGCCCGTGCCCCGCATAGAAGAAGACGGCGACATCCGAGTCGTCGAGCAGCTCGGCGAAATTGCGGATCTTGGTATCGAAGCCGCGCTTGTCGACGTCGAGACCCAGGATCACTTCGAAGCCCGCGGTCTTCAGCGCCGATGCGATATCGTTGGCGTCGTTGGCGGGATTGGCGAGCGGCGTCGCCGCGGAATACTTCGAGTTGCCGATGACCAGCGCGACCCGCTTTTCGGCGAGGGCTGGGACTGCGGCGAGGATGGTGGCGAAGGCGGCGAGAAGAAGTGCGCGGACGAATGACATGAAACACTGAGCCCCGTTGAGCCGCCTCGATACGCGGTGTGCGGCACCAGAGCTATCACCAATAGCGTGACAACTTTTTGGCCGCGCGGTGTCGCTGCTCTGTCGCGTGCTGCATCGCGGCAACACATTGGCCGTGTTTACAAAATGTCGCCAAACGTGATCGCGCGAGGCCAATCTCCCGCCTCATGCCGGGCGCTGCATGCCGCCTCAAACGAGGGACAGGCATGGTCAAAAATCACAAGGCAGACAGTTTCGACGGCGGCCGCGCCGCGAGCATCGCCCGCGACACCGACCCGGTGAGCACCCCCGAGCTGACCCGCAGGGCCAGGCCGGGATCGAACGCACATCCCGACGAAGATGACGTCTACGCGCTGCTGATTGCGGCGAGTGCATTGGCCAGCGCCAACGAATGAGGCCTATGCGCCGGCCCGGCTGACGGCGATCAGGTCAAAGTCGCCGGCGAGCACCGCGTCGAGCCTGCCGGTGCGCCAGCCGGCCGTGAGGTCTCGCACCAGGGGTGAGGCCCCATCGCGATACCTGCGCACCACGCTGCTTTCGCGCCCCGCCGCTGCGAGGGATGCATCGAGCGCTTGCTTCAGCCGATGCTTCGGCAAGTCCTCAAGCGGCGCGGCGGCGACACGCACCCGCGCCGTTGCGCGCATCACGTCGCCGTCGTCCTCGAACTCAAGCACGTGCAGTCCCGCCTCGCGGTTGAGCGTGCGCGCCGCGCCGAACCCGCTGACAACAATGCACGGCGAGCCATCGGCGCCAGGCGCGATCTCGCCGATCTGCATGCGCCGCCTGTCGGCCCAGCCGCGATACATGTCTGCAAGGCGCCGGCACCAGACGATGCTTGCTGCTTCCTCGCCCGGACGATCGAACGCCGGCTCAATGGCGAGCACGACCTCCACCGCCGCACCGTCATCGAGATCGCGAAGGCCTTCACCGACGAGGTGAAGCTGCAGCGCCAGCCGTGAAACAAGCTCGCGCGAGGATTTGCCCGCCCGTTCCGTGCCCTTGTCGAGCCGCCCCTTCAGCGCCTGCGCCGTCTCAGCGGCGGTCTGCACGCGATCGATCAGCGCCAGACGCGACAGGGTAACGTAACGCTGCGGATTGCCCCAGAAGCCGGCATCCATCATCGGAGCCGATAGCGCCAGCTTGCGCTGCTCCCACTCGGGCGAGCCTAATGCAGCATCGAGCCGGTCGAGCTCGCCGCCGATCGCGATTAGCTCTGGCTCGCTTCCCTGCGGCGCCAGCACCATCTCCGCCAGCGTCGGCAAATCGCCGTTGAACGCCGCGCTCGGCACCACGCCCGCGTCCGTGTCGGCATCCGGATCGACGAACTCGGCTTGGATCGCCCGCCCGTCGCTCCGCACGAACACGAACTGATCGCCCTCCGGAAACCGCTGCTCGACGATGGTCGCCGCCAGCGGCGCGATCAGGTACTGGTCGATTGCGCGCTTCAACGGCCGCGCACCCATCTCCGGCGAGAAGCCTTTCTCAAGCAGGAACTCCAGCGCCGACGCCTCCCACTCGACCGCCCATTCGCGGTCCTTGAAACCGCGCCGGTCGAGGATGCGCGACAGCTCCTTCTTCAGGATCGAGCGCATCAGCTCGCGCGACAGCGGCTGGAACACGATGACCTTGTCGAGCCGGTTCTGGAACTCTGGCCGGAATGTCTGTCCGATCGTGCGCAGCACCTGCTCGCTGGTGTAGGCGTCTTCGCCCGGCGAGAAACCGAGCCGCGACGTGCGATGGCTCGTTGCTCCGAGGTTCGAGGTGAGAATGATGATGCAATGCCGGAAGTCTGCGACCTGACCCACTTGGTCGGTGAGCCGCCCGTCCTCGAATACCTGCAAGAACAGATCCCACACGCTCGGATGCGCCTTCTCGAATTCGTCGAGCAGCACCACCGAGAACGGCTGTTTGCGCACCAGCGTGATCAGCGAGTCCGCGGGCATTGCGTTATCGCCCGCGCCGAGGATTTTCGCCGTCGAGTCCGGCGTCTGGAATTCGCTCATGTCGAGCCGAATCATGCGGTCCGCAGAGCCGAACAGGAACTCTGCCAGCGTCTTGGCAAGCTCGGTCTTGCCCGTGCCGGTGGGTCCCGCGAACAGGAACACGCCGATCGGCTTGGCCGGATCGTTGAGGCCTGCTTTCAGCATCGCGATCCGGTCGACGATGGCACCGACCGCTTCGTCCTGCCCCATGACGCGGTCGCCGAAGTACCGCCGCACCGAAGCCAGGTCGACACGCTGGTGGCTGTCCAGGATCGAAGCCGGAAGCCCCGTCTGCTGCGCCAGCGTCTCGATGATGTCGGCCTCGTCGATGCTCGTCCCGCTCGCCTTGGACTTGCGCTTGACGCTGAGTTTCAAAAGGTCGAGGGCCGAGCCGGGCAAGCTCGACGCCGTGAGGTATTGCCGTGCCGACGCAATCGCCACGTCGATTGCTGCAGGTGCGATGACGGCGTTGCTGGTCGCCGTGAGTTCACGCGCCACCTCGCGCGCCAGTTCCCCTGTCTCGCCGACATCCATCGGCTCGAGCCGCGCCACCTCGAAGATGCCGCGCAGAGCCGGCCTCAGGCGCACCAGCTTCGAAGTCCCCGCCGCCGAAGCTTCCGTCCACACGATCAACCGCCCCGCTGAGATCGCAGGCAGGATCTGGTCGAGAATGCTCGCGGCCTGTCCTTGATGCGTCCCCGACAGCGCGATCTGCATGATGTCGGGGATGTACCAGATGACGCGCTTGGCCGAATTCAGCTCTTCGATCGCCCGCTGGATGCGTCCTTCGAGCTGCCCGAACCATTGCTGCCCGGCCATCAGGTCGGCGCCGCCCGCTTCGAAAACGCTCCAGCCCTGATGCTCGAGCCGCCGCGCCAGCAGGCGCAGGAACGCCGTCTTGCCGACGCGCGGTTCCCCGCTCGCCAGCAGCGCACGCGGATGCGCGCCGATGATGTTCTTTTCGCACTCGGCCAGCGCGTCCTGCCAGAATGCCGGTTCGACGAGCGCCTCGCCCGGCTCGACGCGCCAGAAGCGTCCAAACGAGACGAGGAACGCGCGATCGATATTCGTGATGCGCGCCCGGTCCAGTTCCTCCGCCAGCGCCTTCGCGAGCGGATGCTGGATGCGCGCCAGCAGCGCCTTGATGGTGTCGCGCGTCTCCTGGCTTGCCGTGTCGAGTCCCGGCCCGAAATCGGGACTGTCGCCCCGCTCCTGCCGCATATCGAAGTAGTCGCGATACGCCGTGGCAACGAAGGTGTTGTCGGCCCAGTAGCTGCGCGCGTGTAGCAGGGGGGCGCCAACCGGCGGCCGGCCTTCGATGCTCGCGATGTAGGCGAGCCCGAAATATGTGCCCCAAGGCGTGAGGTTGTCGAAGAACGTCATGACGGTTTCGAACACATCCTCGCCGTCATCGCGATCGCGCAGCGCCGCAAGGCCGGTGCACGAGTAGAACCAGTTCCCGCCGATGGCATAGTCGCGCACGATCCCGAGGGGCACGGCTTTGTCCGCCAGCAGTGCGCGCGCTTCGGCAAACAGCGGGTGGCTTTCCAGCTCCCGCGCCGTCGACGAGACGTTGATCTCGTTATCCGCCCGGTCGAACAGAGACTTCAGGCGGTCGGAGAGAGTAGGCCCGGCGGCCTTCTCCGCAGCGGCAGGCGTCAAAGCGTCCGTGGAGATCAACGGCGCTGGGGTTGCCTGCCCCGAGTCCCCGCCGGAAGTCTTGCTCAGGATCCACTTGTCGAGATCGAGATAGAACTGCCGGATGCGCGGCCAGTAGCCCGCGATGGCGACGCCGATGAGGACACAAATCAGGTACGTCACGGTAGCGCCCCTCGGCCCATTTTCGCGGCCGAGACTGGTATCTTCGGGCGCACGCTGTCAACGTTATCGGGAAAATGGCGGCTCCATGACGGGGGCCGAAGGCGGGGAGCGCGAGCATGCGAGTGCTGATTACGGGCGCCGGGGGATTTCTTGGCACCCATCTCATGCGCGGCCTGTCGGGCCATAGCCTGATCGCGGCGTCGCGGCACCGCATCGAGGGAAAAGAGTGGCGCCAGCTCCCGGACCTGGGCGGCTCGGTCGATTGGGATCCGCTGCTCCGCGACATCGATGCCGTCGTGCACCTTGCCAACATCGCCCATCGGACGGCGAGCGATGAGGATTTCGAGCGCGTCAATCATCGCGCCACGGCCGACCTCTGTGTGGCCGCAAAGCGCGCCGGCCTCCAACAGCTGGTGTTGGTCTCGTCGATCGGTGCGCAAGTCGGACACACGGCACCGAATGTTGTGACCGAGGCCGACGCCCCGCTTCCCACGTCGGCCTATGGTCGCGCAAAGCTGGCGGCGGAAAGCGCCGTAGCGGCGAGCGGCGTTCCCTACACGATCCTGCGGCCCGTGCTCGTTGTCGGCGAAGGCGCCAAAGGCAATGCCGCGACTCTGCAGAAGCTTGCCCGTTTGCCGCTCCCCCTGCCGCTCGGCGCGATCAAGGCCAAGCGCTCTGTGCTGTCGGTGGAGAATTTCGTTTCCGCGGTCGCGACTGTGCTCGGCAACGCGCGCGCTATCGGCGAAGTATTCGTCGTCTCCGATCGCGAACCTCTCACCGTGGGTGAGCTAGTCGCGGATGCGCGCGCAGCCATGGGGCGCCCGGCGCACATATTCTCGGTCCCTGAAGCCGTATTCGAGCGCGGCCTGGCAGCCATCGGTGCCTTAGGCATCTGGCAGAAGATCGGCCGGCCCCTGATCGCCGATCCGCAAAAGCTCATCGCGCTCGGATGGTCGCCGACGCGCTGATCGGCGCGAAAAAAATCGCGAGGCTCGGTGGAGCCCCGCGATTTGTTCAGCGGCGAACCGCTAGCTTACCAGTGGCGGCAGGCGCGGTAAGGCCGGTAATAGCGAACCGGACGGTACCAGCGGACGGGACGGTAAGCCCGCCATGGCCTGTAAGCCCGCCACGGACGATAGAGGCGAACCGGCCGATAGAACCGGTACGGGCGATAGGCCCGGTAGGGGCGGTAAAGGCGGGCAGGGCGGTAGAATCTTGCGCCTCTGCGCCAGTGCACCTGCTGCGCCGAGGTTGCCGTGTTTGCGCCGGCGACTTTGTCGCGTGACGGCGCCGTCAGTGCCGACGCGCTCGGCATCGTCACATATAGCAGCGTGATGAAGGCGGAAGCGACGAGAGCAGTCGTACGGGAACGCATCGTTTCACTCCTGATATTTTTCTTGATGTGCGCGGTCTCTTCGGCGCTGCCACCAGAAACCCGATAGGGGAGCGCGCACACCATCGTTTCAGCTATGTCTCGAATGGCCGATTGCCAGCGCAACTCGTTGCTTGCGCAGTGCCAAGCTGAAGCCCAACACTTTATATCGTGCGCAAAACGTCGCTTCATATTCCATCGAAATTGACGCGACTTGTCATGGCGAACGGCGCTCCGCCCCCGCGCTAGCTGCAAGTCGTGAGTGGCAGGTGAGGCGCTAAACAGAGGCTTCCGGCGCCGGCACGGCCTTCGCGGCTTTGCGCCGTGCCCGCCATTCCTCGAAGCGCTGCATGATGACGAATACCGACGGCACGAACGCCACCGTCAGCAGCGTCGAGCCGAGCATGCCGGTCAGCACCGCGATGCCGATCGACTTCTGCGCGTTGGCGCCGGCACCCGATGCGAGCACCAGCGGCACCACGCCGAGGATGAATGCGAACGACGTCATCAGGATCGGCCGGAACCGTGAGCGTGCCGCTTCGACCGCGGATTCCAGAATGTCCTTCCCCTCGTGGATGCGCAATTCGCGCGCGAACTCCACGATCAGGATCGCATTCTTGCTCGACAGCGCGATAAGCAGGATGAGGCCGATCTGCGTGTAAAGGTTGTTGCCGACGCCGAGCGCCAGCAGCGCCGCCGCAGTGCCGAGCAATGCCAGCGGCACCGACACGATCACCGTCACCGGCGCGATCCAGCTCTCGTACTGCCCGGCGAGGACGAGGTAAACTAGCAAGAGGCTAAGGCCGTAGATCATGTAGATCTGATTGCCGACCTCCTTCTCCTGATAGGACATCGCCGTCCATTCATAGCCCGCGCCCGGCGGCAGTGTGTCGGTCGCGATCTGTTCGAGCAGATCCATGCCCTGGCCCGACGAAAAGCCCTGCGCTTGCGCCGTAATGACGGTTGCCGCCGGATAGAGGTTATAGAGGCTGATCACCGACGGGCCGGCGACGGTCTCGATCTGCGCCAGCGTTCCAAGCGGCACCATGTTGCCGTCGGTATTGCGCACCTGCAGGTACTGCAGGCTCTCCGGATTGACGCGCGCCGAGGCGTCGGCCTGCACGTAGATCTGGAACACGCGGCCGAACTTGTTGAACTGGCCGACGTAGGTGGAGCCGATGTAGGTCGACAGCGCATCGAGCGCATTGCCCAGCGGCACGCCGAGTGTCTCGGCCTTCACGCGGTCGATGTTGACGTTGATCTGCGGCGCATCCGCGAGAAACGTGTTGTTGGCCGACCGGATCATCGACTGGTCGCCCGCCCGGGTCGTGATCGCCTGCGCCAGCCGCTGCAGCTTGGCATAGTCGAACGAGCCGTCGCGCAGCTCGACTTTCATTGTCGCTCCGGCGGTGTTTCCGATGCCCTGAATCGCCGGAGGCGGGATGACCAGCGCCGTGCCGTCCGGGATGTCCTTCACCCGCGCCGAAAGGCCCTGGTACAGACCCAGCAGGTCTTCGCCTTTGCCGCGTTCTTCCCAGTCCTTGAGGATGACGTAGGTGACGCCGGCGTTCGAAAGGCTGGCGCTGTCGTTCAGCGCCGCGATGCCGCCGATCGCGACGATCCGCTCGACGCCCGGCTGCTGCTTGAGGCGCACGGTGAGGTCATCGAGCGCCCGCGTGGTGCGCTCCAGCGAGGCGCCTTCGGGGAGCTGCACGATGGCGATGAAGTAGCCCTGGTCCTCGATCGGCAGGAACCCCGTCGGAACGCGAGAGAGGCCCCACACCGCAAGCACGACCAGCCCCGCGACGATCGCCGTCATGAGACCGCTGTGGCGCACCATGCGGGCGATCATGCCGGTATAGGCGTGCTCGAGTTTGCCGTAGACATAGTTGAACCCGCGCGCGAGCACGTTGCGCTTTTCAGGTGGCGTGACCGGCCGCAGCCAAAGCGCACACTGCGTCGGCTTCAGCGTCATCGCGTTGATCGCGGAGATGATGGCCGTCGCGGCGATGACGAGCGCGAACTGACGGTACATCTGCCCCGACAGCCCCGGCAGGAAGGCCGCCGGTATGAACACCGCCATGAGCACGAGCGTGATGCCGATGATCGGCCCGAGCAGCTCGCTCATGGCTTTTACCGCGGCGTCGTGAGGCGACAGGCCGTGCTCGATGTGTTTCGAGGCGCCCTCGACCACGATGATCGCGTCGTCGACGACGATGCCGATGGCGAGAATGATCGCGAACAGCGTCGACAGGTTGACCGTGAACCCCAGCATCGCCATGGCGGCGAAAGCGCCGATGATCGTTACAGGCACCGTCGTCGCGGGCACTAGGGTAGCGCGCCAGTCCTGCAGGAACACGAGGATGACGATCAGCACCAACACCGCCGCCTCGATCAGCGTCTTGTAGACGTCGTGCACTGCCGAGGCGACGAACTTAGTCGTGTCGAACGGAATGAGCCATGTCATTCCCGCCGGGAATACCTTCGACAGCTCGTTCATCCGCTCCTCGACACGCTTGGCGACATCGAGCGCATTGGCATTCGGCAGCTGGTAGATCGCGATGCCGGCCGACGGCTTGCCGTCGAGCTTGAACGTCTGGCTGTAGGTCTGCGCGCCGAGTTCGACGCTGCCGACATCCTTCACACGCGTGATGCGCCCGCCCGTGTCCGTCTTGACGATGATGTTCTCGAACTCGGAAACGTCATCGAGCTTGCCGTGCACGTTGATCGAATACTGGAACGCCTGCCCCGTTGGCACAGGTGGCAGGCCGACCTGCCCCGCGCTCGTCGAGCGGCTCTGCAGGTTGACCGCATCGATCACGTCCTTGGGCACCAGCCCGCGCACCTGCAGCTTCTGCGGATCGAGCCAGATGCGGATGGCGTATTGCCCCGCGCCGAACACCGACACGCTACCGACGCCGTCGATGCGCGATATCTCGTCGACGAGATTGATCGTCGCGTAGTTTGACAGAAACAGGCTGTCGAAGCGGCCGTCCGGCGAAGTCAGCGCCACGATCTCGAGGATCGACGTCGATTTCTTGTTGGTCTGCACGCCCTGCTTTTGCACGGCGTCGGGCAGAGAGGCGAGCGCGCTCGAGACGCGGTTCTCGACCAGGATCTGTGCCTTGTCGCCGTCGGTGCCGATCTTGAAAGTCACCGTGAGCGTGTATTGACCGTCGCTGGTCGACAGCGACGACATGTAGATCATGCCCTCCACGCCGTTGACCTTTTGCTCGATGGGCAGCGCCACCTCGCGTGTCACCGTGGCTGCGGTAGCGCCGGGATAGCGCGCAGTGACGACGACCGTAGGCGGCGTCACATCCGGATACTGCGACACCGGCAAACGCGCCAGCGCCACGAGGCCGAGGATCACGATCAGCAGCGCGATGACGTTCGCGAGAACCGGCCGGTCGATAAAGAACTTGGCGATCATTTGCCGCCGGTCCCCGGAGTTGCCGCGGGAGCCGCGCCATCCGATGCGGCCGCCGCCGCCGTCGTCATCGTGGGAACGACAGTAGCCCCGGGCAGCGCCCGCATGATGCCGCCGACGATCACGCGATCGCCCGGCTTCAGCCCGCTCTTGATGATGCGCAGCCCGCCATCGACCAGTTCACCGATCTCGACCACGCGCTGCTCGACCACGTTCTTGTCGTTGACCAGGAGCAGGTATCGCCCTTCCTGCGTGGTGCCGAGCGCAAGGTCGGGCACCAGCAGCGAGGGAACGTCGAGCTGCTTGGGGATGCGCACGCGCACGAACAGTCCGGGCGTCAGGATGTTGTCCTTGTTGTCGAACACCGCGCGTCCCGCGAGGGTGCCGGTGCTCGCATCGACTTCGGGAGCCACGTAGTCCAGCGTCCCGGTGTGCGGATAGCCGTGCTCGGTCTGCACACCGATGCCGACCGGCACCGGCCCGATATCCTTGAGCGTCACGCCCATCGAGCGCAGGCGGTCGCGCACGCTCAGCACCTGCTGCTCGTCGATATTGAATTTCACGTAGATCGGCTTCTGCTGCACGATCGTCGCGAGCTTGGTCGGTTCGCCCGCGCCCACCATCGCGCCCGGATCGACGAGACGCGCGGAGACCGTCCCGTCGAACGGCGCAAGGATCGTCGTGTAGTCTAGGTTGCGCTGCGCCTGTGAGACCTGGCCCTGGGCCTGCAGCAGCGCCGCTTGCGTCGAGTCGCGCTTGGCGCGAGATTCATCGAGCTGCGCCACCGAAACCGCGGCGGTCTTGACCAGATCCTGCTTGCGCTTGAGATCGGCGTCGGCCTGGGCAAGCAGCGCTTCCTGCTGCGCCTGCGTCGCCTGAGCGATCTGCAGCTGGATCTCGAAGTCCTTCTTGTCGATCTGGAACAGCAGGTCGCCCTTCATGACCTCGGCGCCGTCCTTGTAGCCGACCTTGTCGAGGAAGCCCTGCACGCGCGCCACGAGGTCGACGCGATTGAAGGCCGCGGTCGTGCCCGTCACCTCCATATACAACGTGACCTTGCGCTCCTCGGGCTTGGCCACTGCGACTTCTGCGGGGGGAGGCGGCTGGTAGGCGTTGCGGTCGCCGCAGCCGGACAGAGCGCCGGCGCAGGCTATGAGCAGGCCTAGGGAAAGGGAGGCTTGAGGAGATCGCATGATCGGACGGCTTCGGTTGCGAGGGGTGGGAGCCAGACGGCCGAGAACCTACCACCCGATTGGCTAAGCCATCTTTTACAACTGTTCCGCGTCCACCACACATGGTGGCCGGCGCGTCGTGTCCGCAAGCGCCAGACGTGTTGACTCACCAGCCATGCCGGACCGGGTCGGCTTGGCGGGCGGCCGGACCGTGGCTGGATAGAAATGGGCATACAGACCTATGGCGGCGAGCACCAGAACGACCCCGACGCACAGAAGTCCAATCTTTATAAAGCGATCGAGCATCATCTATTCCGTGTCTTGCCGGACGTGCAGTTTTCGCCCCCGTCGACCGCTGCGGCCAATTGTTCAATGGTC
>CALRVN010000003.1:0-28161 GCA_943371625.1 Hyphomicrobium sp. CS1GBMeth3 | reverse complement strand
ACCAACCTCGCCAACTACGTGCAGGCGGCGGTTTTGCTCGCCGCCTTCGGCGCCCTCCTTTTCGCAGCGCTCTGGCCCCAGCTCGGACAGGGAGCGCTGATCGTCGCGGTACTGGCCGCCATTGGCATCGCGGCCATCGCCATGCGTGTCGGCCCCGAAACCGCGATGCGGATCTACGGCGCCAAGCCATATGAATCCGGCGATCTCGCCCAATTCGATACTCTCGCCGCCGAACTGGCCCGTCGCGCCGGTCTGGCCAAACCCCCGCGCCTCTATCTCGTGCCAAGCCTGCTGGTCACCACATTCTCCATCGGCTCCTCGCGGCGCTTCGCAACGGCGCTGACCGAGGGATTGCTGCGCCGCCTCACCATGCGCGAAGTCGCGGCCGTGCTTGCGCGCGAGATCGCTCACGCCCAACGCGGCGACCTCTTCGTCTTCGGCGTTTCCGACCTCATCTCGCGTTGCGCCCAGGGGCTGTTCTACGTTGGCGCGGCTCTCGCGGCGCTGAACCTCTTCAACGCCTTCGTGGGTGCCGAACGCGTGCCCTGGCTCAGCGTTGGACTTATGCTTCTGGCACCCGCCCTCATGACCCTTCTGCAGTTGGCCCTGTCGCATGGCCGCGAGGCCGAGGTCGACCGCGCGGCAGCCCTTCTCACCGGCGACCCACTCGGTGTCGCCTCTGCCATCTCGCGCATCGACGCATTCCAGGGCTCCCCGGTCGACGACATCATCCCCCCGGTCCCGGCCCGCAAGGTTGCGCTGCCTTCGATGCTGCGCCTGTCGATGGACGTGGAACGGCGGGTATCTCAAATCTCGGCCTTCGGGGCCCCACCGATGCCTCCGCTCGACACCACCGAAGGCCCGCGCATATCCATGATCGGCGTCGGCCCTATCGAGCTGCGTCCGCGTTACCGCTGGCCGGGCGTGTGGTTCTAGCTCTAAGTTCCAACCGCAAAGCCTGACACCGCCCTTGCCCCTCCCGATCATTTCCGCGTATCAGCCGGACATGAGCCAGATGACGACCACAGGCGCGCGCGAACGTATCGAGACCGACGCCCACGCGGCGGCGCTCATCGGTAGGATGCGTGCCGGCGAGCGCCGCGCCACGGCCCTGGTCATCACCGAGCTTGAGCGCCTTTCCACCGCCGCACCCATCCTCCTGCGCGCCATGCAGTCCCACCTCGGCCGCGCGCTCGTCGTCGGCTTCACTGGCCCGCCCGGCGCCGGCAAGTCGACGCTGGTCAACGCCGTCATCTCCGAACTCCGCCGCGAAGCGAAAACTGTCGGTGTCATCGCCGTCGACCCGTCGAGCCCCGTCTCCGGCGGCGCCATCCTCGGCGACCGCATCCGCATGACGGCCGCGCTCGACGACGACGGCGTGTTCGTGCGCTCCCTGGCAAGCCGTGGCTATCTCGGGGGCCTGTCACCCGCGGCCGTGCGCATCATCGATGCTCTCGATGCCGCCGGCCGCGACGTGATCCTCCTGGAGACGGTCGGCACCGGTCAAAGCGAGATCGACGTGGCCGAGGTCGCCGATGTTCGCGTCGTCATTTCAGCTCCGGGTCTCGGCGACGACATCCAGGCGATGAAATCCGGCCTGCTCGAGATCGCCGACATCATGGTCGTCAACAAGGGCGACAGACCCGGCGCCGACCAGACCATGCAGCAGCTCCTCGGCGCCCTGTCGATCCGCGCCATGCGCCGCCAAGCTTTGCCCGTGCTCAAGACAACCGCGACGACCGGAGACGGCGTGCCGGAGCTTGTTGCCGCCATGGCTACCGCAGGGCGAGAGCTAGACGCTGCCGGGCCGATGGCGCGCCGCCGCCGCCGTGCGCGCTATCTCATCGCCCGCGCCGCTTCCGATCTCGTAGCCGAAAGGGTTCGCGCCGGCGGCCCCGCCGCCCTCGACACACTCGCTGATCAAGTCCTGGCGGGCGCTATCGTCCCCGAGGAAGCGGCAAGGCGCCTCCTCGACAAGTAGCTTGGCATGCCGACCCAACGCGGGCTCTCTCAACGATTTTGAGGCTCGGCCTTGTGCTCAGCCTCGCCGGCCGGCTCCGTCGGTGGACTATTGTCGATCTCGTAGACGCCCTCTGGCCGCAGAACCCGCACCCGTGCGCGCGGCCCGTAGTTGACCGAAGTATCCCTGAAAGTCAGCACATCTGCCGCGATCGAGCCCCTGATATCTGGCAACGGCGCCAGCCAGTCTCTCACTTGGCCCCAACTCGGCAGATTGCTCAATGCGAGCAGGCCTGCCGTCGCCAATGCCGTCTTGATCACCATCGCAGATGCCTTCCTCCGATGTTCTAGTGCCACCCCCAACCAACGAATTTTCCGCACGCGTCACGAAGGACGCGGATCAAACAGTCTACGCCCGAATCACTTGCCGCCAAGCAAAACTGCTTGTCGTGCTTACTGGCTTTGGCGAAAGTTCTTGGGAATAAATTCTACTGGAGCGCGGATGTCACAATCGACCGGTGAGCCTACCCTCACAGCCGGAGCCTTCGCCGGCCACCCGCGCGGACTCTCGACGCTGTTTTTCGCCGAGTTGTGGGAGCGCTTCTCCTATTACGGCATGCGCGCGCTGCTGACGTTCTTCATCGTCGCGCCGATCGCATCCGGCGGGCTCGGGCTGACTTCAGTCGATGCGGCGCGCGTCTACGGCAACTACTCGATGGCCGTCTACCTGCTCGCCATACCCGGCGGCTTCCTTGCCGACCGGTACCTCGGCGCGCGCCAGGCCGTGCTCATCGGCGGCAGCATCATCGCACTCGGGCATTTCACCCTCGCCGTGCCGGCGGAGACCACGTTCTATTTCGGCTTGGCACTGGTGGCGATCGGCACCGGCCTCTTCAAGCCGAACATCAGCGCCATGGTCGGCGGCCTCTATGGCCCCGACGACGTCCGCCGCGACGCCGGCTTCTCGATCTTCTACATGGGCATCAACATCGGCGGCCTGCTGGCGCCGGTCGTCACCGGCTTCCTCGCTCAGTCAGCGGAATTCCGCGCCATGCTGAGCAGTTGGGGTCTCGATCCGGCCATGAGCTGGCACTGGGGCTTCGCCGCAGCCGGCTTCGGCATGACCGTCGGCCTGATCGTCTTCGCGCGCAACAGCTCCAGCCTCGGTGATGTCGGAACAAAGCCTGTTACGCCGCCCGGCTCTTGGCTCCCGAGCCTGCTCGTCATTGGCGGCACGCTCACGGTGATGGCGCTGACCATCATCTCGGACAACCCGAGCTTCCAATGGCTGCGCGCCGCCTTCCTGCTGGCACCCATCGCTGCCGTCGTGTGGTTCGCGATGCGCGGCGACCTCGAAGGCCAGCACCTCGCCGCCGTGTTCGTGTTCTTCATCGCCGCGATGATCTTCTGGGCCATCTTCGAGCAGGCCGGCATCACCATCGCGCTCTTCGCTCTCGACCTGACGCGCAACGAGGTATTCGGCTGGGCGTTCCCGCCCGCTTGGTATCAGTCGCTCAACCCGACGTTCGTGATCCTGCTTGCTCCTCTCTTCGCCGCCGCATGGATTCGCCTCGGCGCACGGCAGCCCTCGAGCCCCGTGAAGTTTGCCCTCGGCCTGTTCTTCCTCGGGCTGTCGTTCCTGCTGATGGTGCCAGCCGCCGCTCTGACCGCCGAAGGCAAGGTGAGCCCGCTCTGGCTTGTCGGCCTGTTCCTGCTGCAAACCATCGGCGAGCTGTTCCTGAGCCCCGTCGGCCTCAGCACCATGACCAAGCTCGCCCCGCCGAAACTGGTGGGCCTCATCCTCGGCATCTGGTTTCTTGCCGCGGCCTGGGGCAACAAGCTCGCCGGAATTCTCGGCAGCGGCTTCAGCTCGCACGACGCCGGAGCGCTCGCCCAGTTCTTCCTGCAGCAGGCGGCGATGGTCGGTATTGCCACGCTGGCGCTGATCGCGCTGGTGCCATGGCTGAAACAGATGATGCGCGGCGTGCGCTGAAGGGCTACGCACCAACCGGCCGGCTCCGCGTCCATGCGAAGCATGGCTCCGCCATGACGTCGGAGTCGGTTGGCGCAAACAAAAGGATCAGCAGCCGACTGTTGTCTTGTCGACCGCGCACTTCAGAACGAACGCGTTTAGCCGGATGCTCTTCCTCACCAGCCTCGCATTCTCCTTAAGCGACGCCTTGGCGGGTTCGGTCAAGCGACCGGCCTCAGCGGCGCCCGAAAGCGGAGCGGCGAACATCGCTCCGGTGAGGACGAGAGCGAGGATGCGAGCATTCATTTGAAAAATTCCTGGGCCCGGCTGCGTCAAAATTGCGATGACGTCACCTTGCCACCGTGCACGCCGTCTTTTTGTTCCGCCGGAAACAAGTGAGCGAGGTCAGCCCTCGTGATCCACGGCAGCGCGGCCCAGATACCGCACGACGCGTTCGCAGAGGTAGCCGCCAGCCATCGCGCCGACGATAAGGGCGGCTAGCGAAAGGGCGCTTTCCTCCAGCCCCAACCATTCCAAGACGAGATAGGCGGCAGCGGCGCCGAAAAGGCCGCCGGCGGCGCCCACGAGCGTCGACAGGAGGCCGCCGCGCGAAAGTCCAAGCAACGCACCCACGATAAGACCCGGGTACATCGACGGCCAAAAGTGATCGCCCATGTCTGCTCTCCGTTAGACGCCCGGGGCGTGCCGCGCGGCGCTGGTGTCGAAGTACGCGTCGAAGCACGCCGCGATGGCGCGCACGAACGGTCGCCCGCGATCGGTCACGCGGAACGCCTCGCCGTCGCGCTCCAGAAGACGATCTTGATCGCTCTCCACCAGCGCCCTTGCTTCGAGCAGGATCTCCTCTGAAGCAGCACCGTAGCGTGACCGCAGCTCCTGCGCGGGAAACGCCAGATCACACATCAGCCTCTCGATCACGAAGCCGCGCATGCGATCGTTGTCCGTCAATGCAACGCCGCGAGCGGTCGCGACGCCGCCATCGGCAATGCGGCGCGCATACTCGCCGACGGAAGCGTGGTTCTGCACATAACCCTGCGGCAACCGCCCGATCGAGGACGCGCCAAGACCGATCAGGGCGTCGGCGGTGTCGGTCGTATACCCCTGGAAATTGCGAGCGATCGCACCCGACGCCAACGGATCGTCGGGCAGCGCGTAGTGGTCGAGGCCGACGCGCACGTAGCCGGCTGCGGTCAGGAAGCGACCCAGGCGGTTTGCCTGGCCGAACCGCTCGACCACGCCCGGAAGTGCCTTGGAATCGATGAGCGTCTGATGCTTCAGCCGCGCGGGAAGATGCGCATAGCCGAAGACAGCGATCCTGCTGGGTTGCAGCTCCAGCACTTTGGCCGCCGTCCGCTCGACGCCATCGCGAGTCTGGTGCGGCAGCCCGTACACGAGGTCGATGTTGATCGCATCGATACCGTGACCGCGGAATGCGAGCACGGCGCGTTGCGTCTCTTCAAACGACTGGCGGCGGTTGATGGCCGCCTGCACCCGCTCGTCGAAGTCCTGCACGCCGATGGAAACACGCGTCACCCCGGCACGGGCAAAGGCGGCAACGGGTTTCTCATCGAGCCCACGTGGATCGATCTCAACCGCAAACTCGGCATCATCGTGCAGGCGGAAATGCTGCCGCTGCGCGTCGGCCAGGAGGCCAATGTCGTCGGCCGACAGGATGTTGGGCGAACCGCCACCCCAATGCGCGTGCATGACTTGGTGCCCGGTCGGCATCAGCTGCACGATGCTTTTGATCTCCGCATGCAGCAAAGCCAGATACTCTGCGACGGGCTTATAGCGCCGCACGGCCTTGGTGCAACACCCGCAATACCAGCACAGCGAGTCGCAGAACGGGATGTGGGTGTAGAGCGAGAGCCGCGTGTCCTGCGGCAGCTCGCCGAGCCATGTGCGGTACGTATCGGCCCCTACGTCGGGAGAGAAATGCGGCGCCGTCGGGTAGCTGGTGTAGCGCGGCACCGGCGCCGAATAGCGCTTTACGACTTCTGGGCTCATGGATCTGGCTTGCCTGAGGCTGCTGTCGCGGATTCGAACCCTATGGCGCGCGCGGCGACCGAGGGTTGACCGCGATCAAGCCGCGCAACCGGCCGATTGACCCGGGGTGCAGCGTGTTCAGTCGGCGTGTCGGTCGAGCAGAACAGCGCCGTAACCGGATGAGCAAGAAATACGGTCGCCATGCCGAACACCGCGATGGCAAATCCCGCAACCACGCGCCCCGCACCGCCGCGTGCGACGGTCGACAACCGCCGGAATCCAAAGCTTGCAGCGACGAGACCCGGCAGCGTACCGATGCCGAAGACCACCATGGTCAGAGCGCCGCCGCTACCGGAACCCGTCAGCATCGCCGTGAACAGAGCGGCATAAACCATAGCGCAGGGCATCATTCCCCACGCCAGCCCGGCAGCGAACGGAACCAGCTCGCGCCGGGGCGAGGCGACGCCCGCACGCGCGACGTTGCCCGAAATGGCGGCGAAGCCCCGGTCGAGCACCGCAATCGACGGCAATAGCCCAGCCGTCGAGAGCCCGATCCAAATCAACGACGTTGCACCGGCCCATTGCAGCAAACGGAAAGCCGCGTCGCGATCGAGCCACGCGATGGCGGGCGCTCCGACGAGGCCGACAACCGCACCGGCGCTGGTATAGGCCGTGATGCGGCCGAGTTGCGTCAGCACGAACGCCGACTGCGGATTACGCACGCCGCCTCGCTCCTGCGCCACCAGCAGGCTGCACGAGATCGCTCCGCACATGCCGGCGCAATGCAGCGTACTTGCAAGACCGAGCGCCAAGCCATTCAGCGCGACGAGCACGAAGCTGTCCATGAGGAGTTTGCTACTTCACTATCAATGCAGACGCCCGCCTAAACGGAATGGCGGCCGGCCGCCGCCTTCGAGCAGGTTGAGCGGAAAGCGCGGCGCCGGACGTCCCATCTCCCAGACGCAGTACAACGAGGTTTCGGCAGCCGAGAACGTTGCTGGGAGCCACCCGGTCAGCTCGGCGTGGACGTGCATGTGATCGCGGCGGCGCGCGAACGCATCCCTCAGCGCCTCCTCGAACTCCACCGGATCGTGCGCTTGCTCGCGCAACAGGCCGTCGAGCCGCTTGCCGATGTCGGCGTTGCATTCGCCAATGCGGCCGTGCTCTGACCGCAGCCGGCCGACGATGGGTGCGACGCCGCGGCTGTGGCGCCCGATGACGATCGGAAAGACGACCTCGTCTTGAAAGGTGACGTGCTCGACCCAGCTCGCCTCCAGCGTGCGCACGAGGATGCGCACCAGACGCAGGTCGCAGCCCTGCGACATGCTGTCGGCGATGGCCAGGATGCCGCGGTTGATTTCCGCTTGAAGAAAAGCGTCGGTGTCGATGTGCGCGCGGATATCGGTGCCATGGTCCATCGCGAGAACCTAGGGCGCCGCGCGGTCCGCGCTTTGATCAAGATCATTCACCCCTGTTACATTCTCTTACAAACCGTCACACAGGCGGCATACGCGCGCGGCACGCGCTCTGTTTACTCCCGTTCTAAAGACACCAGAGAGCGGGGCGGCAAATGTCAGCGATGCACCAGGATTCTACGGCCAAGGCGGCACGTCCGCTCCCCATCGCCTCGCCGCCTTCGCTCGATGAGCGGCTCAGCCATGCGGCGGTTCGTCGTGTCGCCGCTAAAGAGCATGTGTTCTGCGAGGGTGACGCTCGCGACCACGTGTTTCGCATCGAGGACGGCGTCATCGCCCTCTACAAGACGCTGCCCGATGGCCGTCGCCAGATCATCGACTTTGCCTACCCCGGCGACTTGATCGGGCTAGGCGTGCTCGACGAGCACGTGCTCAGCGCCCAGGCGACCACGACCGCCAAGGTTCGCTGTCTTTCCGCCGCTGCGCTCGAACGGATGGCCGAGACAGACGCCGGGCTGGCGTTGAAGCTCTACAAGTCGGTCTGTCACGAGCTGGCTGCAACGCGCAGCCTGCTGGTGAGCGTCGGGCAGCGCAGCGCCATCGAGCGGGTGGCGGCGTTTCTCCTCGCCCTGCATCGCCGCACCGCCGGTGGTTCGTCAGCGGTGACGCTGGCCATGCGCCGGAGCGACATCGCCGACCTGCTCGGATTGACGATCGAGACGGTGAGCCGCACGCTCACGAAGCTGCGGACGATGGGCATCATCGACATCGAACAGGGCGGTACGCGCGTTGAGCTGCGCGATCTTACGCGCCTTGCCGATCTGGCCAACGAATAGAAGCCGGCTGGCAAACCTTGGCGCGCCGGCGGGTCGTCTCGCCGGCGCTGTTTTTCGACTATTGGGACGGAAAGCGCCGGGCGGGATGAGGCCCGGATCGACGTAGGCGTGATGCAGGGCGTCGAGCTGCGCCCACAGCGTATTGCACTTGAAGCGCACGGCGGCGACGCATGCCTCCTGCTCGCGGCGGGTCACCGCATTCTGCTTGACGTACTCCAGCGCGAAATCCGCATCCCGTGGCGCCTGCGTCAGCCGGCGCTTGAAGTAGGCCATCACGTCGTCGTTCACGAACGGATAATTCTCGAGCATGCCGGCGATCCGCTCGCGGTGGATTGATGGCGCAAACAGTTCGGTGAGGGACGAAGCGACGGCAACCGTGAGCGGCTGCTCGACGACAAAGCGCACGTATGCCTCGACGGCGAAGCGCGTCGCCGGCAGCGCGCCTTCCATGTTGATCACGTAGTCGCGGTCGAGCCCAAGCGCGTCGGTGAGAACGAGCCAGCGCTCGATGCCGCCCTGCTCCACGCCGAGGCCGTCGTGGTCATGGATGCGATGCAGCCATTCGCGGCGAAACTCGCGGTCGTGGACCCGGCTCATCAAGGCAGCATCCTTGCGCGGCACGCCCGCTTGATAGCAGTACCGGTTGAGCGCCCACGCCTGCACTTGTCCCTTTTTGAGCCTGCCGCCGTGCAGCAGCTTATGGAACGCGTGCTTGTCGTGATAGCGCTCGGCGCCGACGGCGCGGATCGCCGCCTCGAATTCGTCGTGAGACATCGGATCGGCGGTCGCCGAAACGCCGCGCACCATCTCGTTCATCGCTTCCTCCGTTGACTAGGTCTCGCGCGCAAGATGCGAGTTCCCCGCGGCACCCCGCTTGATCGGCATCAACCGATAGATCAAGTGTTGGTGCGGCCGCCGTGATCGAGCCAAAGCGACAGCCGTTTCGTCGCAGGCTTGATCTCCGTCAATGGGACGAGCGCCGCTGAAATCCATCGTCTTCGCCTGGGTGAGGACGAGGACTTGCGAGATGAAGGCAACTAGCGAAGAGGTCATCGCGCTCTCGGGCGCGGCGGCAATAGTCGTGGCACTCGTCGGCGCCGTTATCGGCCTGGTGTTTGCGCTGTTCGGGCACGACGAAGTCATACGCCTGCACGGCCTATTCTTCCTCACGGCCTGCTCCGCAGCGGCAATCTACGTCGCGACCCACCCGCGCGAAGGTGGTGAAGCCGAGCAGCAAGGCTATTTCGACGGCCCAGCCCGCGTCGCCACGCTGGCGGCCGTGTTCTGGGGCGTCGTCGGCTTCTTCGTCGGCACCATCATCGCCTGGCAGCTCGCGTTCCCGGCCCTCAACTTCGATCTGCCGTGGACCAACTTCGGTCGCCTGCGGCCGCTGCACACCTCGGCGGTGATCTTCGCCTTCGGCGGCAACGTTCTGCTCGCGACCTCGCTCTACGTCGTGCAGCGCACCTGCCGCGCGCGTCTCGCCGGCTTCTGGTCGGGATGGTTCGTCGTCTGGGGCTACCAGCTGTTCATCGTGCTCGCCGCCTCCGGCTACGTCCTAGGTGCTACCCAAGGCAAGGAGTACGCCGAACCCGAATGGTACACCGATATCTGGCTGACCATCGTGTGGGTGACCTATCTTCTCGTCTTCCTCGGCACGATCTGGAAGCGCAAGGAACCGCACATCTACGTGGCCAACTGGTTCTACCTCGCCTTCATCGTGACCATCGCGCTGCTGCACGTCGTCAACAATCTGTCGGTGCCGGTCTCGTTCCTGGGTTCGAAGAGCTACTCGCTGTTCTCGGGAGTGCAGGATGCGATGACGCAATGGTGGTACGGCCACAACGCCGTCGGCTTCTTCCTCACCGCCGGCTTCCTCGCCATCATGTATTACTTCATTCCCAAGCGCGTCGAACGGCCGGTCTACTCCTATCGCCTGTCGATCATCCACTTCTGGAGCCTGATCTTCCTCTACATCTGGGCAGGTCCGCACCACCTGCACTACACGGCACTCCCTGACTGGGCTCAGACGCTCGGCATGACGTTCTCGATCATGCTGTGGATGCCGTCGTGGGGCGGCATGATCAACGGCCTGATGACGCTGTCAGGCGCTTGGGATCGCCTGCGCACCGACCCGGTCGTGCGGCTACTCGTCGTCTCGGTCGCCTTCTACGGCATGTCGACGTTCGAGGGCCCGCTGATGTCCATCAAAGCGGTCAACTCGCTCTCCCACTACACCGACTGGACCATCGGCCACGTACACTCCGGTGCCCTCGGCTGGGTCGGCATGGTCTCGTTCGGCGCCATCTACTGCATGGTGCCGTGGCTGTGGAAGCGCGAAGGCCTCTACTCGCTTCGCCTCGTCGAGTGGCACTTCTGGATCGCGATGATCGGCATCGTTCTCTACATCTCGTCGATGTGGGTGTCGGGCATCATGCAGGGGCTGATGTGGCGCGCCTACGATCACCTCGGCTTCCTCACCTACTCGTTCGTCGAGACCGTTGAGGCGATGCACTGGCCCTACATCATTCGCGCGACGGGTGGCTCGCTGTTCCTCATCGGATCGCTGCTGATGGCGCTCAACGTATGGCGGACGGTGCGCGGCGATAAGTCGGTCGACATTGCCTCCCAGCCTCGCGTCGCGGCGGCTCCCGAGCTGCGCGTCGGCGCCCTCGCCGCTCCGGCCGAATAAGGATCACGGTCGATGAAACACGATATTTTCGAGAAGCGCTCGATGGTGCTGCTGATCGGCATCCTCATCGTCGTCGCCATCGGCGGCCTGGTCGAGATCGTGCCCCTGTTCCTGCTCGGCTCGACCATCGAGAAGGTGCAGGGCATGCGGCCCTACTCGCCGCTCGAGCTTGCCGGACGAGACATCTACCTGCGCGAGGGTTGCTATAACTGCCACAGCCAGATGATCCGATCCCTGCGCGACGAGGTCGAGCGCTACGGCCACTACAGCCTCGCCGCCGAGAGCATGTACGATCATCCCTTCCAGTGGGGCTCAAAGCGCACCGGTCCTGATCTGGCCCGCATCGGCGGCAAGTATTCCGACGGCTGGCACGTCGCGCATATGACGGCGCCGCGCGAGATCGTTCCAGGCTCGGTCATGCCGGGATATCCGTTCCTCGCCGAGCGCAAGCTCGATGCCGCCGACATCGCCACGCGCATGCAGGCTCTGAGGCTGGCGGGTGTGCCGTACTCAGATGAGATGATCACCGCGGCCAACGACGATCTCGCCGCTCAGATCAATCCAGAATCCGAAGCGGCGAAGAGCATCGTAGCCCGCTACCCGAAAGCGCAGGTGCGCAAGTTCGACGGCGTCGCGTCAGCGGAGCCCACCGAACTCGATGCGCTCATCGCCTATCTGCAAATGCTCGGCACCCTCGTCGACTTCACCAAGTTCGACGAAGCCGGCCCCAACCTGCGCTGAGCGAGGCATCCCATGACCTACGAGACGATCTTGGGCATCTGCCAGCTCGTCGCGATGGTGATCTTCGGCTCCGTGATGGCCGGCATCCTCGTGCACATCCTGCGCCCGAAGAACAAAGCCCATTTCGCCGCGGCGGCGCGCTTGGCGCTGAATGACGACGATTTCGACGCGCGGCTCCGCCGCGCCACGACGGAGAAGCCACATGGCCGCTGACAAGGAAATCGACGCGGTAAGCGGCGTCGAGACGACCGGACACGTCTGGGACGGCGACCTGAAGGAGCTGAACAAGCCGCTGCCACGCTGGTGGCTTTATACGCTCTACGCCTGCATTGTCTGGGCCTTCGGCTATTGGATCTTCTATCCGGCATGGCCGATGCTCGACGGCTATACCAAGGGTTACCTCGGCTACAGCCAGCGCAGCGAGGTGGCAGCCGAACTCGCCGCGTCGAAGGCCGCGCAAGCAGGCCTCATGGGGGCGATTGCCACGACACCCGTCGCCGATATCGAGAAAAACCCTGACCTGATGGAATTCGTCATGCGCGGCGGTGCCGCGCAGTTCTCCAACAACTGCGCGCCGTGCCATGGCCGGGGAGCGCAGGGCTTCAAGGGATTCCCCAACCTCAACGACGACGATTGGCTATGGGGCGGTTCGATCGACCAGATCGAGAAGACCATCCGCTACGGCATCCGGTCCGACAGCGCCGAGACGCACGCGATGGCGATGCCGCGCTTCGGTATCGACCAGATGCTCGATGCCAATCAGATCTCGGATGCGGCCGACTTCGTCCTGTCGCTGTCGGCGCCCGGTGGCAACCCCGCGGCTATCAACAGGGGTCGCACCCTCTTCGCCGAGCAGTGCAGCGGCTGTCACGGCGAAGCGGGCAAGGGCTCGACCGAAATGGGCGCACCCAATCTGACCGACGGCATCTGGCTCTACGGCAACCGCAAAGCCGACATCGTCGAGACGATCCGCACCGGGCGCGGCGGCGTGATGCCGGCCTGGGACGGAAAGCTGGACCCCGCAACCATCAAGATGCTGGCGATCTATGTTCACTCGTTGGGCGGCGGCAAGTAAGGGAAAGTGGAGGTCGCGTATGACCCAGCTCGATCCAGCCGCGAAGTTCGTCATCGACGCAGCGCCGGCGCCGGATGCCCTTTACGCCAAGCAGCGCAAGATCTACCCCAAGCTCGCGCGCGGCACCTTCCGCAACGTCAAATGGGCGGTGATGGTCGTCACGCTCGGCATCTACTATCTGCTGCCGTGGGTGCGCTGGAATCGCGGACCCAACCTGCCTGACCAGGCCTTCCTGCTCGACTTCGCCAATCAGCGCCTGTTCTTCGGGCCGATCGAGATCTGGGCGCAGGAGTTCTACTACATCACCGGCGTGCTGGTGCTGGCGGCACTCAGCCTCTTTCTCGTCACCGCCGTCGCCGGCCGCATGTGGTGCGGGTACGCGTGCCCGCAGACCGTGTGGACCGACCTCATGGTGACGGTCGAACGGTTCTTCCAGGGCGACCGCAACGCGCGGCTGCGTCTCGATGCTTCGCCGTGGACACTGCGCAAGATCTGGAAGAAGGGCGCCACCCACGCTGCTTGGCTTCTGATCGCCCTCGCCACCGGCGGCGTGTTCGTCTTCTATTTCCGTGACGCCCCGACCCTGTGGACGGAACTGTGGACCGGCAACGCCCCGGCAGTCGCTTATGCGTTCGTCGCCATCTTCACGGCGACCACCTATACGCTCGGCGGCTTCGCGCGCGAGCAGGTGTGCAACTACATGTGCCCGTGGCCGCGCATCCAGGCGGCGATGTTCGATTCCGAATCTCTGCTCGTCTCGTATCGCGACTATCGCGGAGAACCGCGCGGGCCGCACAAGAAGGGGGCGTCCTGGGCCGGACGCGGCGACTGCGTCGACTGCAAGGCCTGCGTCGCGGTATGCCCGGCCGGCATCGACATTCGCGACGGCTCGCAGATGGAGTGCATCCAGTGCGCGCTGTGCATCGACGCCTGCAACGACATCATGACCAAGCTGGATCGCCCCCGCGGGCTGATCGCCTACGACACGTTCCGCAACCTGTCCGTGAGTTCGGAGGAGCAGCGCGTGCCGGTGCGGTTGGCTCGGCCGCGCACCGTGCTCTACACGGCGCTCATTGCGCTCGTGATGGGCATCATGGGCTGGGCATTCGCCATGCGCTCCGACGTCGAGGTCAGCCTCATCGAGGACCGCAATCCGCTGTTCGTGAAGCTGTCCGACGGCAGCGTGCGCAACGGCTACACGCTGAAGATCCTCAACAAGACGCATGAGCCGCAGCGGTTCGTGGTCGCCGTGGATGGCATCGCCGCCGCCAGAATGTCCATCGTCGGCTTCACCGGAAGCGAATTGCCCGTCGATGCAGACGGCCTGAGGGCCGTGAAGATCTACGTGACGGTCCCACGCGACGCGCTCGCCAACCTCGAGGGTGCTTCGACGCCTCTGCGCTTCCTCGTCACCGACGCCGGCGACGGCACCGCCGTCGTACGCGACACGTCCTTCAGGAGCCCACAACCATGAGCACGAGAACCGCAGAGGCAGAAAAGCTGGGCGGCATTCGCGGCGGCCACGTTCTCGCGGCAATGCTCGCGTTCTTCGGCGTCATCATCGTCGCCGACACGACCTTGATCTACCGGGCGCTGACGACCTTCGGCGGCGTCGACAACCCCAATGCCTATCGACAAGGTGTCGCCTACAATCAGCGCATCGCGCGCGACGCCCGGCAATCGCTGACCGGCTGGCAGGACACAATCGTTGTCGTAGCTGTGCCTGAACGGCTGCGTCTGACCTTGCGCGACCACGCAGGCGCAGCAGTCGGCGGCATGAAAGTCAGCGGCACGATCGGGCGCCCGGCGACAAACCGCTTCGACGCGGTGCTCGAACTGACCGAGCTTGCACCGGGCCAATACGAAGCGCCGCTGCCTCAGGCCGGCGAGGGCTCTTGGATCGTCGATCTCAATGTCTACGACGGCCACACCACCACGGAACCCCTCTATCAGACCCGGAGGCGGGTTTGGATCAAACCCTGACGCTCGCGGCACCGGCAGCAGGCACGCCAGCGCGCGCACCGAAAACCGTGTCGCTCATCGTCGAGAACATGACCTGCGGCGCCTGCATCGGCCGCATCGAGCGCGCGCTGCGGGCGACGCCCGGCGTATCGGCGGCGCGCGCCAGTCTCGCTGCCAAGCGTGTGGCGGTGACATTCGACGAGGATGCCATCGAGCCGTTGCAGCTGATCGAGGCGCTCGACCGCAGCGGCTATCGGGCGGCGGAACTTGTCGGCGAGGCCGACGTGAGCGCGGCCGAGCGGGCCAATGATCTTTTGCGACGCCTGGGCGTGGCCGGCTTTGCCGCCGCCAACGTCATGCTGCTTTCCGAGGTGGTGTGGTTCGGCGCCGTCACCGACATGGACCAGTCGGCAACCGACCTCTTCCATTGGCTTTCGGCGCTATTTGCGATGCCGGCGACAGCCTATGCCGCACAACCGTTCTTCCGCTCGGCATGGGAGGGGTTGCGCGCGCGCCGCCTGAACATGGACGTGCCGATCTCGCTCGGCATCGCGTTGGCAACGGCGATGAGTCTGTTTCAGACCATTCGCGGCACCGACCAAGTCTATTTCGACGCTGCGATATCGCTGACGTTCTTTCTGCTGATCGGGCGCTATCTCGACGAGAAGGTGCGTGTTCGCGCGCGGGGTGCTGCGGAGAACCTCCTGGGCCTCAAGGCCCTCGCCGCCGACGTCGTCGAGGCAGACGGCAAAGTCCGGCGCCTGCTCGCGCGCGCCCTGCAGCCCGGCATGCGTGTGCAGGTGGCTGCGGGTGAGCGCATTCCCGTCGACGGCCGCGTGCTCGATGGTGAGACGCACGTCGACACCAGCCTCATCACCGGCGAGAGCGTTCCCCGTCCGGCGGCGGCGGGCGCCATCGTCCATGCCGGCACCGTAAACCTGACGCGCGCCATCCTCATCGAGGCGACAGCGACAGACGACAACACCCTGCTCGCCGAGATCGCCCGGCTCATTGCCGCGGCCGAGCAGGGTCGCGGCCAATATGTTCGCCTCGCCGATCGCGCCGCGCGCCTCTACGCGCTGGCGGTGCATATCCTGGGTGCCGCGACGCTGCTGGGCTGGCTGATCATCGGTGGCAGCTTCGAGCAGGCGCTGACCTACGCCGTCGCCGTCCTTATCATCACATGCCCGTGCGCGCTGGCGCTGGCGGTTCCCGCCGTGCAGGTTGCCGCCACCGGCCGGCTGTTCGCGAAAGGCGTAATCGTCAAAGCGGCCGACGGTCTCGAGCGCCTGTCGGAGGTGGACACGATCGTGTTCGACAAGACCGGCACCCTGACACGGGGAGAGCCGTCCCTTGCGAATGCGAGCGAGATCGACGACGCATCACTCGCCACCGCCGCTTCGCTCGCTGTTGCCAGCCGCCATCCCTATTCGAAAGCCGTCGTGCGAACCGCGCGCGAGCGCGGCATCGACGTGGCTGCCGCTGCAGGCGTTGTCGAGCAACCGGGCAGCGGCTTGCTGGCACCCGGCACGCGCGGCGAGACGCGCCTCGGCTCTGCGCTTTGGGTAGCCGGCTCTACCGAGGCCGGATCGGCCTCTCTCTGGTATCGCGACGGCGATGCGGCACCGATAGCGCTCCGTTTCGAAGACGCGCTGCGCTCCGATGCGAAGGCGGTCGTGGCCACGCTGCGCCAGGCCGGCTATCGCGTCTATCTTCTGTCCGGTGACCGCGAAGCATCGGTTCGCGCTGCCGCACGCGCCGTGGGAATTGCAGAGTGGTCGAGCGACGCCCGGCCGGACGGCAAGATCGCGCACCTCGAAGCGCTGAAAGCCGAGGGGCGCAAAGTTCTGATGGTCGGCGACGGCCTCAACGATGCGCCGGCCCTCGCCGCCGCCCACGCCTCGCTCTCCCCCTCGACTGCTGCCGACGTCAGCCAGACGGCATCGGACGCCGTGTTCCAGGGCGAGCCGCTGGCGCCGATCATCGAAGCGCTGAGCGTCGCGCGCGCCAGCCAGCGCATGGCAATCGACAACTTCGCCATCGCCATCGCCTACAATGTCGTTTCGGTGCCGCTCGCTATGTTGGGCTACGTCACCCCGCTGATCGCCGCGCTGGCGATGTCGCTGTCGTCCATCGCGGTGACCGCCAACGCGCTGCGCCTGCGTAAGCGTAGGTTGCACCTCACACGGAGGACGCCATGACGTCGCTTGCCTGGCTCATTCCCTGCGCCCTATTGATCGGCGGCCTGGCCCTTGGCGCATTTCTATGGGCAATGCGCTCCGGGCAGTTCGATGATCTCGAAGGCGCCGGCTGGCGCGCCATACAGGACGACAAGGAACCGGACTCTCGCGACAAGGCCCCGAAGACCTAGCCTCAGTCCGCGTGGGCGTGGCGGGCACCATCCTGCGTCAGCAGCGTGTCGCATTTGGCGTCCAGCAGCACACGCGAGGACTCGAGCTGCTGCTCATGGCTGCGGGCGTGAACGACAACAATTGCGGCGCCCGATTGCAGATGACCGGTGATTTGCTGAAACAGCCGACCACACCTCATGAGCGACAGCTCGAGGAAGTCCGGTTGGTCCGGCTCCATCAGCGAAGAGCAACCAGACAGCACGTTCACATTTCCGCCGGTGCTCTTGCGCAAGGTCTGTGCGGCGCCGTGAGCCCCGTCGAGATCGGCGAACACCCCGACGACATAGCGCGGCCGCGCAGCATTGGTATTCTGGCACGAGCCGCAGCAAGCGCTTAAATCTATCTTGCTGTGAGTATCCGACACGAGCGCCCTCTCAACGATTGCAGGCTGAAATACCCACCAAAATTAAAGGAGCCCGGATCGCGGCGTATGACCAGATTGTGCGGTTGTGTGACAGCATGTAACAGACGCGGGTAACCTCGGAGGACCGACGCAGTCAGCATGTCCGCAGATCAGAAGAGAATTCTCATCGTTGACGACGAGCCCGAGGTCCGCACGCTGCTGCGCACCGGCCTCGAAGGTGAGGGCTTCGAAGTTGTCGAAGCCGCCGACGGCCGTCAGGCGCTGACGGTCATCGAAGCCGAGCACATCGACCTCGTCACCCTCGACTTGAAGCTTGGCGGCGAGGACGGGCTTAAGGTCGCCCGCGATTTGCGCGCCGCCAGGAACACGCCGATGATTATGATCACCGGCAAGGGCGATGCCGTCGACCGCATCGTCGGCCTGGAGCTCGGCGCCGACGACTACATCCCCAAGCCGTTTCTCATGCGCGAGGTGATCGCTCGCATCCGTGCCGTGTTGCGTCGCTACGCGGCAGGCGCGGAAAGCGCAGCAGCCGCAACCGGAGCCGGCGGGGGCCAGCGCTACGGCTTCGACGGCTGGATCGTCGACCCGGCGCGTCGCGAAGTGCGTGGCCCCGCCGGCGACGTGCGCGATCTGACGACGGCCGAGTTCAACCTGCTGGCCGTCTTCGTGCAAAAGCCGGGACGCGTTCTCTCGCGTGACGAGCTCATGGACCTGCTCAAGGGCCACGATTGGACACCCATGGATCGCTCCGTCGACGCGCTCGTGGCCCGGTTGCGCAAGAAGCTGGAACCCGACAACGAGCGTCCGCAGCTGGTCAAGACCGTGCGCGGCATCGGCTACGTTTTTGCCGGCGACGTTCGACGTCTCTAGGTGGACTTTGCGGCTAGCGCATTGCGCAGCGCCAACGCCAGATCCAGCCGCTTGTAGGGCTTGCGCAAAATCGGCGTCGCGCCCACCGCCGCCGGATCATGACGCGCTTCCTCCGCTGCGTAACCCGTGGTGAGCACCAGTTTCACGGCAGGCGCATGCGCTGCGATCCAACGCGCCACGTCATACCCGGACATGCCGCCAGCCATGACGATATCGCTCACCACTAGGTCGACGTGCGCGCCGCTTTGGAGAATGCGCACGGCCGCAGCGCCGCTGTCAGCTTCGAGCGCCACATAGCCGAGACCCTCGACGCGTTGTAGCGTCAGCTCGCGGACGTCGGGATTGTCCTCGACGACCAGCACTGTCTCGCTGTTGGCAGCCAGCGGTATCGCCTCGGACTTCTGCCCGGGTACCACCGCCGCATCGTCGTCGGCACGCGGCAGATAGAGGCGGATGGTCGTTCCTTCGCCAACGACACTGTCGATCATCGCATGCCCGCCTGACTGCTCGGCAAAACCATAGAGCGTGCTGAGCCCGAGCCCGGTGCCACGCCCCGGCTCCTTCGTGGTGAAAAACGGCTCGAAGGCACGCTCCTTCACCTCGGGCATCATGCCATGACCGGTATCCGTCACCGAAAGCACCACGCAATCGCGTCCGCCGTCGACCGGCACCTCGCTACCCGGAACGTTGCGCGTCTCGACAATCAGCTCCCCGCCTTCCGGCATGGCGTCGCGCGCATTGATCGCGAGGTTGAGCACGGCATTCTCCAGCTCGCTCGGATCGACTTTCACCTTCCAGGCATTGCCGGCAAGGATCGTCGTCAGCGTGATCGGCTCGCCGATCGACCGCTTCAAGATTTCCATCAGCCCCAGGACGAGGTCGTTGATGTCGAGCGCCCGCGGCGACAGCCGCCGCCGGCGGGCGAAGGTCAGCATTCTCTTGGTCAGCGCCGCGCCCATGTCCGCTGCGTCGGCGGCGCGCTTTAGCAAGACCCGCGACGCCGCGGTCTCGGTGACGTCGCCGAGCAACTCCAGATTGCCGGTGACGATAGTGAGCAGATTGTTGAAGTCGTGCGCGATGCCCCCGGTCAGCTGCCCGAACGCTTCCATCCGCTGCGCCTGCACGAGGCTGGCATGGGCGGCCTCGCGGCGGCTGATCTCGGCTTCGAGCTCGCGCGTGCGCTCGGCGACCCTGTTCTCGAGCTCGGCATTCGCCCGCGCCAGCGCCGCTTCGGCTTCTTTTCTTTCGGTGACGTCGCGCAGAACGACCATGAACACACTGCGGCCGTCGATCTCCTGTTTGGCAATCGAAGCCTCGGCCGGAAATTCCGTGCCGTCCTTGCGCCGCGCGTAGATCTCCTGCCGCTCACCCATACGGCGCGCCGGCACGGAAGACGCCGCGAACGATGCGACATGGGCATGATGGCTGCCCCTGAAGCGCGCGGGGATGAGCACGTCGAGCGGCTGCCCGGTGATCTCCTGCTGCGTGTAGCCGAAGATCGATGCCGCACCCTCGTTGAACACCATGATCCGCATGTTCTCGTCGAGCGAGATGATGGCGTCGGCGGCGATGGCGAGGATCGTGGAAAGCTGCGATTCGGCGAGCCGAAGCTCGGCCTCGGGCACGTCCGCTCTGGAGTGTTCTAACGGCATTAACGCAATCCTGGCCCGATCCGGGTGCTCCAGTCTGTGACCAAGCGCATCGACGCCGATCGAGTCAAGGACACCGACACCCGACGACCGTGGACGCAATTACAAGGTAACCCGAAGGATATCTGGAGGCCCCGGCAAAGCCTTTCCGCGGTCCCATGGGCAATTCTACGCATAGAAGACGCCGCGGATCGCGGTGTCGGGATGCCCAGGGAGATCCTCGAATGTTGCACGCAAAAGCAAAGACAAGCTCAAAAGACATCACGCCCGCCTGCAAACCCGAAGAGCTGGTCCCATCGCGCTACGCCGTGCAGATCGGCGACATTGAAGTTTTGGTGGTAAGCGATGGCGTCTTGCCGCTGCCAACCAAAATGTTGGGACACAACGCCGAACCGGCCGCCCGGGCCGCCTGGCTGCACCATATGTTCCTGCCTTCGGAGGCCTTCGACTGGGCGCTGAATGCAGTCGTGGTTCGTAGCGGCAGCCAGACCATCCTCATCGACGCCGGACTGGGCTCCGATCCGGACCTTCACCTGCCGCGCGCCGGGCAGTTGATCAAGCGGCTCGGGGCCGCCGGCATCGACCTCGCGTCCGTCACCGACGTCGTAATCACCCACATGCACATGGACCACATCGGCGGCCTGATCGTCGACGGCGTGAAGGAGCGGCTGCGGCCCGACCTTCGCATCCACGTCGCCCGCGCCGAAATCGAATTCTGGAAACAGCCTGATTTCTCCCACACCGCCATGCCGCCGGGCTTCCCCGACGCGCTTCGCTCCGCCGCCAAGCGGTTCGCGACCGAGTATCGCAGCAATCTGCGGCCGTTCCAGGAGACGCACGAGGTCGCGCCGGGAGTGGTCGTCCACCGCACTGGTGGGCACACACCGGGGCACAGCGTGGTCCGCCTCGCCTCCGGCGGCGATCGGCTGACGTTCGCCGGCGACGCCGTGTTCGCTGTCGGTTTCGACCAGCCCGACTGGCACAACGGCTTCGAGCACGATCCAGAGGAAGCGGCGCGCGTTCGCGTCCGTCTTTTGGGCGAGCTGGCTGAGACTGGCGAGCTGCTGGTCGCTACTCACTTGCCGTTCCCATCCGTGGGCCGCGTTGCGCGAGACGGCGACCACTTCCGTTGGGTGCCAGTGTTCTGGCACTACTGACGGCTCGAGCCACACGACCGCATTCATAGCAAACGGGCGCTGCCGTATGCGGCGGCGCCCGCAGGACTAGCGGCAGCTGGGTTAGATCACTCTGCGAGCAAGCCGCACGACTTCTTGATCTCCTCCGCCTGCTGCTCCAAATCCTTGCCGGCGGCTTCGATCTTCTCCTCAGAAACGCCGCTTTCGAGCAGACCCTTGGTGATGGCAACCATGCGCGTCGAGTTCATCCCGCCGAGGCCAGCTCCGAGCATGAGCCTAGAGTAGCGCGACAGCTTCGCTCCGTTGTCGGCGATGCAGTTGCAGCAGTTCGGCAGCTTGGGGTTCTTGCTTTGCTCGCACGCCTTCAGCAGCTCGTCTCGGTCAGCCTGCGTGTAGGCCCCGCCGGGAGCAAAGTCGGCCTCAGATATCTGCACGGCCTCGACGTTGGTCGCCCAGACGGCGACACCGACCACGACGGCCACGCAGGCCGCGAAAAGAACGCCGACGGTAACGAAAATCCACTTCAGGACAGTCATGAAAATCTCCAGAGGTTTGAGCTTTGTCAGTTGATCAAGAGCGTTGTGAAATCCATCAGCGCGAGAGCCTAGCGCTGTCCAGGTTGGCGAGGTTCGCGCGCGATTTGGAAATGGCCGGATCGTCGGGGCGAAGCACCGCCTCACGAATGGCAAGCGCACGCTTCAGCAGCGGCTCGGCCTCGGCATAGCGCCCAACATTCAAGTAGATGACGCCCAGATTTGTGAGCGACAGGGCGAGTTCCGGGTCCGCGGGACCGAGCGCAACCTCGCGGATCGAAAGCGCCCGCCTAGCGGCCGTCTCCGCATCCGCATAGCGCTCTTCTGCGTAGTAAATCGTGGACAGATTGTTCAACACCTCCGCCACCAGGGGGTGGCTCTTGCCGAACGCGGCTTCGCGGATGGCGACAACGCGCTCGAGAAGCGGTCCCGCTTCGCTGTACCTGTTCTGCGTCTGGTAGAGCGTCCCGAGGTGATAGATTGCATAACCCGTCTTGAAATCGCCGGCGCCGAACGTCGCTGTAGCCATCGCGATCGTGCGCTTATGCAGGGTCTCCGCCTCCCCGTACTGCTTCAAAGCCTCGGCAACCGTGGCAATGCTGGTTATCGTCTCCAAGACAAGGGGATCGCTTTCACCAAGCGCTGCTTCGCGAATGGCGAGAGCGCGCTCGAAAAGCGGCTTTGCCTCGCTGAGGTGGCCTTGCATGAATTCAATCCCGCCCACAAAGGTCGCGGCCTTGGCCACTCGCAAGTCTTTCGGGCCGTAGGTGGACACCGCGAGCATCAGGTAGCGCTGCGCCAGGGGATTCGCCTCGGCGTACCTCTGCTCCTGATAGAGGCGGGTGACCCGCGTCTCGAGCTCCGCCGTCTCATCGGCGCCTGCCGCGTGCAGCTGACCTATGCGGCCGCACGCCACCATGACGGCGACCAAAGCCGCCCTACGAAAATTCATGCCCGTCCTCCCATGATGAAAAATCAATGGGGGAAGGCTCGCAGCTTTGTCGGATCAGGACTGTTCCGGAGGGAACACGGTGCTCACGCAGCGCCGATGGACAACGCGCGTCGAGGCTAAGCCGCCTGCGCGTTGTCTTTCATCAGCTTGTAGTTGATCGAATCCAGCAGCGCCTCGAAGCTGGCATCGATGATGTTCGGCGACACGCCCACCGTGAACCAGCGGTCGCCCGTCACCGTGTCGTGGCTTTCGACCAGCACGCGCGTCACGGCCTCTGTGCCGCCCGTGAGGATACGCACTTTGTAGTCGACCAGCTCGACGCCCTCGATGTGCTTCTGGTAGCGGCCGAGATCTTTGCGCAGCGCCCGGTCGAGCGCGTTCACCGGGCCGTTGCCTTCGCCCACCGACCACAACGGCTCGTTGTCGCCGTTGATGAACACCTTGACGATGGCCTCAGACACCGTGACCAGCCGGCCGCGCGAATTGTGCCGCTTCTCGACCATTACCCGGAAGCTGTCGACGGAGAAATATCGCGGCACGCTGTCGAGCATGCGTCGCGCCAGCAGCTCGAAGGACGCTTCCGCCGCCTCGTAGGAATAGCCGGCGGACTCGCGTGTCTTCACCTCGTCCAGCAGACGCGACACGCGCGCGTCGTCCGTGTCGACCGGGATGCCCAGCTTCTCGATTGTCGCCAGAATGTTGGACCGCCCGCCCTGCTTCGACACCAGCAGCCGACGCTCGTTGCCGACGCTTTCCGGCGCCACGTGCTCGTACGTCTGCGGCTCCTTGACGATGGCGGAAGCGTGGATACCCGCCTTGGTGGCGAACGCGCTGTCGCCCACGTACGGCGCATGCCGGTTTGGGCTGCGATTGAGCACTTCGTCGAGGATGCGGCTCGCGTGCGTCAGCGTGCACAGCCGCTCCGGCGTGACCTGCGTCTGGAAGTGGGCGCCGAATTCGTTCTTCAGCAGCAGCGTCGGTATGATCGACGTCAGGTTGGCGTTGCCGCAGCGCTCGCCGATGCCGTTGAGCGTGCCCTGCACCTGCCGGCAGCCCGCACGCACCGCCATCAGCGAGTTGGCGACCGCGTTCTCCGTGTCGTTGTGGGTATGGATACCGAGGTGCGTGCCGGGTACGACCTTCGCCACGTCGCCGACGATGCGCTCGACCTCGTGCGGAAGCGTGCCGCCGTTGGTGTCGCAAAGCACCACCCAGCGCGCACCCGCCTCGTATGCCGTCCGCGCCACCGACAGAGCGTACTCGCGGTTGCCCTTGTAGCCGTCGAAGAAGTGCTCGCAGTCGATCATCGCCTCGCGGCCGGCCTCGACGATCGCCTTCACCGACTGCTCGACGGCAGCGAGGTTCTCCTCGTTGGTGATGCCGAGCGCGACCCGCACGTGGTAATCCCACGACTTGGCGACGAGGCAGATGGCCTCGCTGCATGACGCGAGCACGGCCTGCAATCCCGAGTCGTTGGAAACCGAACGCCCCGCGCGCTTCACCATGCCGAACGCCGTCATCTTGGCGGTCTTGAGCGTGCCCGCCTCGCTGAGGAACTGCGTATCGGTGGCGTTGGCGCCCGGAAAGCCGCCTTCGATGTAGTCGACACCGAGATCGTCCAGCACCTTCGCGATGCGTCGCTTGTCCTCGACCGAAAAGTCGATGCCGGTGGTCTGCGCTCCGTCGCGCAGCGTCGTATCGAAGAGGTACAAGCGCTCTTTCGTCATACGCGGGCACTGCCGTCGTTGGAGACGGCATCCTTTTGGTCAACTGAGGCTTGGCACAACGTCATTGTAGCTTCTTTCCAGCCTGCGCGGTGGATTTGCTTTTCTCCGCGAGCTGTTTCGTCATGGTCGTGTTCGGCAGCCACTCGTCCTCGATCGGGACGACGTTGCGCTGGCCCGCCACATAGCCGCGCGCCTCGAAGAACGGCTGCGCCGTATCGCTCGCCTCGACGGTGATCGCCTGGGTACCGCGCGCCTTTGCCAACGTCTCCAGTGCATCGACGAGCGCGGTGCCCACGCCCCGGCCCGTCGCGTAGGGATGCACGTAAAGCATGTCGAGGACGGTGTTGTCTTTGAGTGCGGCGAAACCGAGGTACTCGCCGTCCACCTGCACGATGAGCGTTAACTCGCTTCCGAGCCGCGCGGCAAAGGCCTCCGCATCCTCGGCCGTTGCGATCCAGGCGAGCCGCTGATCCTCCGTGTAGTCCTCGGCGGTCAGCTCTTCGATGCTCTGCGCAAAAAGATCGCGCAGTCCCATCGTGTCGGACGGCATGAACGGACGGATTGGATGTCGCTGAGCCTGCATCTGCGTCCCGCGCTCACAGATAGCCGAACGCGCGCGCCGCCAGCCAGAAGGCCAGCACCGCAATACCGATCTTCACCAGCACGTAGAACAGCCAGTGACGCGGCTCGGGCGTATCCTTGTGCCAGTCTCCGCTCATGTCTTCTCTCCGCTCGGCGGCCACGTCTGCGTATCATGGTCCGGATGCTGGTAATTAGCTGACGCAATCTGGTTAAGATGCGTTTGCGTCGAGCTGTCTTCCGTTCGCGCACCCGGCAAATCGAGTTCCGGAAGCACCGGCACGCGGCCCTCCAGCCCATATTGCCTGCACAACGGCACCCGCTCGGGATGATCTAGCGAACCAATCGCGATGGCGATCTTGGCTTCGTCGACGTAACGGAAACTGAGCGGGGTTCCGCATTTGTTGCAAAAGCCGCGTTCGACGGCTGCCGAGCTGCGGAAGAGCGACAGCGCCCCGCGCGTCAAAATGAAATCCTCCAGCGCCACATCCGCGAGCGGCGCGAAGTAGGAGCCGAACGCCTTCTGGCACATGCGGCAGTGGCAGATGCTGGCATCCTGTAGCTCGCTCAGCAGCGCATAGCGAACCGCACCGCACTGGCACCCGCCGGTATGAACCGCAGCCCTTCCACTCATCGCGCCAGCTCCCACGTGGTGACGATCTCGCCCGTCTTCGGATCCTTGGCGTCTTTCAACACCACGCCGCTCGCCGCAAGCTCGTCGCGGATGCGGTCGGCCTCCTTGAAGTCCTTCGACTTGCGCGCCGCCCCGCGCTGCTCGACCAGCGACTTCACGCGCAACGCCAGATCGGGATCGACGACCTCCACCAGTTCCGCGCTCTGCACCGGCGAATGCCAGCGCGCCACGTCGAAGCCCATGAAGGCGGCCGAAGCCAGCCACGTCTCGGCGACGCCGTCGTCGTTCGCCTTCGCCTCTTTCGCCAGCTCGTGCAGCCGCGTGATCGCCAGCGGCGTATTGAGGTCGTCCTTGAGCGCGTCGATGACGCCCACATCCGCCAGAGCGTTCTTGTTCAGCGCCCCGCCCACGCGGTCGCTGATCTCGCCCCAACGGTCGAGCGTCGCCTTCGATTCCTCCAGCCCCTTGCGCGTCCAGTCGATCGGCTGGCGATAGTGCGTGCGAAGCATGTTGAAGCGCACCACGTCGCCCGGCCAGTCCTTGAGCAGGTCGTGGATGGTGATGAAGTTGCCGAGCGACTTCGACATCTTCTCGCCCTCGACCTGCAGGAAGCCGTTGTGCAGCCAGTAGCGCGCCATCACCTGCGTTTTGTGAGCGCAGCGCGACTGGGCGATCTCGTTCTCATGGTGCGGGAAGACGAGGTCGATACCGCCTCCGTGAATGTCGAACACCGGGCCCAGGTGCTTCTCGGCCATCGCCGAGCACTCGATGTGCCAGCCCGGCCGGCCCGGCTCAGCGATGGCAGCGGGCGACGGCCACGCCGGCTCCCCGGGCTTCGACGGCTTCCACAGTACGAAGTCCATCGGGTCTTTTTTGTACGGCGCTACCTCGACTCGCGCCCCTGCCGCCATCTCGTCCAGCGTCCGGTTCGAAAGTCTCCCGTAGTCCGGCATCGACGGCACATCGAACAGCACGTGTCCTTCGGCGACGTACGCATTGCCGTTGGCGATCAGCGCCTCGATCAACGCCTTCATCTCCTCGATGTGCTCGGTCGCCCGCGGCTCGACCGTCGGCGGCAACACGCCCAGCGCCTTGATGTCTTCATGGAACTGCCGCGCCGTGCGCTCGGTCAGCTGCCGGATCGACACCCCCTCCTCGGCGGCGCGCGCGTTGATCTTGTCGTCCACGTCGGTGATGTTGCGCACGTAGGTCACGTGCTTATCGCCGTAGATATGGCGTAAGAGCCGAAACAGCACGTCAAACACGACCACGGGACGGGCATTGCCGATGTGGGCGTAGTCGTAGACCGTCGGCCCGCACACATACATCCGCACGTTTTGCGCATCGAGGGGCACGAATGCCTCCTTCCGGCGCGTCAACGTGTTGTAGAGCATCAAAGAATGAGCGTCGGCCATGACCGTCCCCAAGACCGCTAGTGTGATGATCGAGAAATTTGCCTTTCCGAGCGGCTAGGTATCCAGCGAATTTCTCGATCTGAATCACACTAGCAAGTCGATTGCTTCTAGTGTCCCTTTGGTTGCGAAGTTCGCTCTGCCCCACCCGCGAACTCCGGCGAACTTCGCAACCGGGACACTAGCCGGAGCTGTTTCTCTGTCTCAGGATTTGGGCAAAGAAGCGCGCCGCGCGCCAGCGATGATTGCTAGCTCGAAATAATGCTAATGCCGCAGGTATCGGCGGCGTTTGTAGGCAGCTCGCGCTTCATGCCGCCGTTATGCGCAAAGAGGCCTTCTCTCGTCAAGCAGACCCGATCTAATCCCCGCACCCGACTGCGTTTTTGGCATATGCAAGCGCGACCAGCTGCCCCAATTGCTCCGCATTGACCCCCTACCCCCTGGTGTCCATAGTTCCACTCCGCCAGCTACTATGTTCCCGGGCTGGGCGAGCATCGGCCACGGCAGGACAAATTCGAGAATGCGTGAAGCACGTGCCAGGGACCGCAGGAGCCGGCATGCCATCGGCGCCGCAGTCCTTGCGGCAGCAATGCTTGTCGCGTCCCCTGCTTTCGCGCAAGGCTGGTGGCCGTGGAATAATTCCGAGTCGGACCGCCCTCCCGTTCCAGATGAGCCGGTCTATCGCCAGCCGCAGCAGGCAGCGCCTCCGATGCAGCAGCCGGCGCCTGAGCCCGCTCCCGGCGCGCAGATGCCCCCGCCTCAGGCAGCCCCAGCCGTCAACTGGTCGACCAAAAACCCCATCTGTCTGCAGCTCGAGCAGCGCCTGATCCAGGACGGCCAGCGTTCGAACGGCTCCCGCGACCGGCTGCCCGCCATCGAAGCCGAAAGAAGCCAGGCCGAGCAGGCGTACGAGCAGGCACGCTCCGATCTGGAACGCTACGACTGCTACGAGTACTTCCTCTTTTCCAAGACCCTGCGCCGCACCCGCCGTTGTGTCGACATCGCCCAGGCCCGCGATGACGCGGAACGCCGGGTCGATGCGCTCGACGCCCAGCACGAGCAGATCGCCAACTCCGGCCAGCGCTCCTACCGCGAAGAGATTGTGCGCGAGCTGGCCCGCAACAGCTGCGGCAACAATTACACCCAGGAAGCCCGGCGCTACGAGCGCAGTGGCGGTGGCGGCGGCAGCTCCATCTGGCAGGACGAGGACGAGGGCAGCTTCTCCAACCGCTGGA
>CALRVN010000002.1:0-28949 GCA_943371625.1 Hyphomicrobium sp. CS1GBMeth3 | reverse complement strand
AGAACGGGTTCAGGCCCATAAGTGTTGAATGCCCCTCATCGCCGACGGGGATGTCGGCTCCAGGACGGAAGCCCAGACCGGGCAAGGGGAAGAAAATGACCGTTTCGCGCAAACTGACCTCGATCGCCACCGCCGCCGCCATCGCCATTACCAGCCTCGGCAGCTTCACCACCGCCGCCAGCGCCTACGATCGCGGTGGTTACCGCGGCGACCACTACTCGCGCTACGACGGCCACCGCGGCGACTACCGTGGTTACCGCGGCGGACGCGACCGCTACTACGCCCGCAACTACCACCACCGCCGGAACAACACGGGCAAGTACGTTGCTATCGGTGCCGCGGCTCTGATGCTCGGCATCCTCGCCTCGGAGGCTTCGCGCCGTTAGCCATCAGCGGCACCCTGCCTCCGTCGCCGGAGGCTCCCTCGCCTCCGGCGACCCGACCAACCGGATTAGAATTTTTTACCTAGGACTTTGAAGACCGAAAATTTGACCCCCGAGTTATTCGCTACCCCCCAGAGATACTGACTGAGCGCCCCCACCCTCGCGCCAGTCCGGGCCGAACCTTCCCCCCAGGTTCGGCCCTTTTTCTTTTTGGGACGACCATAGTCGCTGAAGCCCGCAACTTGTCATCCCGGCACTTGTTGCCGGGATCCAGTCAACCACCAGGCCCGTAGCTTCCGGATAGATGGATCCCGGGGGCGAGCCCCGGGATGACATCAGAAGGGACCCGAAGGCCGGCACCCACGCAAGTCTAAGCAGGCGCTCGCTACGCCACTTGCGTCGCGAGCCACCACGTCGTGCCGCCGGGATCCGTGACTCCACCGCGCTTGTCCGGATCGTCGCCACCCTTACGCGTCGGCTCCATCACCGACGTCCCGCCCGCCTCCAGCGCACCCCGGTAGCTCGCATCGACGTCCGGCACATAGACATGCACGTAGGCCGGAACCGCCGGCCACCCCTCAACCGCATCCGCAAACATGATGACGCTGTCGCCGATCCGCACCTCCGCGTGCATCAGTGAGCCGTCGTCGCGCGGCATCAGGCGGAGCGGCTCGGCGCCAAACACGGCGCGCAGGAATTCCAGCGTCGCCCGCGCATCGCTCACGATCAGATACGGCGAAACGGAGTTGTAGCCCTCCGGCTTCCAGCTGCTCATCACACTCCTCCTCCGTCGAAAGGATCATCCCCTCACCCGCTCTCATCTCGCGACGCTCGATATCGCGCGGCCTCTCCCACCGGGAGAGGTGATAGAGCGTCCGCAACTTAACCCCTCCCAGGGGGAGAGGTCGGCTGTCGCGCGCAGCGCCACAGCCGGGTGAGGGGTAATGCCCTAAAGAAAACTGTACGGGTCGATGTCCACGGTGAGCTTCACGTCGCCCTTCAGCGGCGGCAGCTCCGCCATCCACGCGCGCAAATATCCCTGCACGTCGATCTCGCGCGGCGCCTTCACCAAGAGCCGCCAGCGATGCCGCCCGCGAATGACAGAAAGCGGCGCCTCCGCCGGCCCCAGCACCTCGATCTTTTCCGACCGTGGCGCCCGATGCGCGATGTCGCGCGCGATGAGCTGCGCCGTTTCCTTGTCGCGGGCGGCGACAATCAGCGCCACCAGCCGCCCATACGGCGGCAGCAGCCCACGCTGCCGGTTCGCAATCTCATGCTCGATGAACGCTTCGCGGTCGCTCTTGATGATCGCCGCCATCACCGGATGATCGGGCATGTGCGTCTGCACGTAGCCGCGCCCTTCCGTCAGCGCGCGGCCAGCGCGGCCGGTCACCTGATGCAGAAGCTGGAACGTGCGCTCGCCAGCGCGCGGATCGGCACCCTGAGCAAGCCCCAGGTCGCCGTCGACGATGCCCACCGTCGCAAGGTTGGGAAAATGATGCCCCTTCGCGACCATCTGCGTGCCAATGACGATATCGATGCCGCCGGCTTCGATGCTGCGGATCACCTCGCGCATCTCCGTCAACCCCGGAATGAGATCCGACGACAGCAGGGCCACCTTGGCATTAGGGAAGCGCTCCGCCACTTCCTCGGCGACGCGCTCGACACCCGGTCCGCACGCCACAAGCGCTCCCGGCTCCGCGCACTTCGGACACTTCTCCGGCAGCGTGATGGAAAACCCGCAGTGATGGCAGTGCAGCCGCCCGCGGAAGCGATGCTCCACCAGCCACGCCGTGCATTGCGGACATTCGATCCGGTGCCCGCACGAGCGGCACAGCGTCAGCGGCGCATATCCGCGTCGGTTGAGAAACAGCAGCGTCTGCTGCTTGTCTTCCATCGTGCGCGTGATCGCTTCGACCAGCGGCGGGGCCAGCCACTTGCCCTTTTCCGGCGGTGTCGTCTTCAAATCGATCGCGGTGATGTCCGGCAGCGACGCGCCCGAGAAACGCCCCGGCAGCACCACATGCCGGTACCGTCCGGTGCGCGCGTTGACGTGCGTCTCGATCGACGGCGTCGCCGACGCGAGGATGACCGGAAACCCGCCGAGGCTCCCGCGCACCACGGCCATGTCGCGCGCCTGATAGTGCACGCGATCATCCTGCTTGTAGCCCGCGTCGTGCTCTTCATCGACGATGATCAGCCCGAGGTCCGCGAACGGCAGGAACAGCGCCGAGCGCGCCCCGACGACGACGCGCGCGTCCCCGTTCGCCGTTTGCTTCCACACGCGGCCCCGCTCCGGACCCGACAACGCCGAGTGCCACTCGACGGGCGCCGCGCCGAACCGCTTCTCGAACCGGCGCATGAACTGATCCGTCAGCGCGATTTCCGGCAGCATGATCACCGCCTGATGCCCGCGCTCCAATGTCCGCGCCACCGCCTCGAAATAGACTTCCGTCTTGCCGGAGCCCGTCACACCGTCAAGCAGCGAGACCGAGAAATTCCCGGCGTCGACCGCCGACCGCAACGCGTGCACCGCTTCGGCCTGCGCCGGCGTCAGTTCGGTGACGCTATGCGTGGGATCGGGTTGCGGCGGCCGCTTCTCGGGTATCGCGACCTCGACCAGATTCCCCGACTGCACCAGCCCGTCGACGACGCCCGTCGAGCATTCCGCCGCCAGCGCCAGCGCCGCTTTGGCGCGGATCGCGCCATCGCTGGCGATCTCCAGCGCCCGCGTACGCGCCGGCGTCATGCGCGGCGGCACCGGCGCACCGGCAACGATACTCACGCCGAACCGCGGCTTCTGCGGCTCGAACACTGTGCGCGCGCTCATCATCATGCGCACCGTCATGCCGAGCGGCGCCAGCGTGTATTTCGCGATCCATTCCGCAAAGCGCATCGTGAGCGCGGGCAGCGGCGGGGCATCGAGGCGCGCGGTGATCGATTTCAGCTTCTTCGGATCGACCGGCTTCCCCGGCTCGCCAGAAACACTTACCGGCTTGTCCCATACGACGCCGATCCGGCTCTGCGGCCCGAACGGCACCAGCACGAAGCAGCCCGGCTCGATCTCAACGTCCGCCGGCACAAGATAGTCGTAGGTCTGGTCGAGCGCCACCGCGAGCACCACCGGCGCCAGCCGCGTCACCGCGCCCGCTTCGCTTTCGATGGGCTCGAATAAACTCTGCATCGACGCGCGATGACCCCCACTTCGAATCGAGTTTGGAAACGTAGGATGCCGGCACGGCGCCCCCAAGGCGCGGCTGCCGCAGCAACTTTATGCCTTGCCGATACCACGGATTAACTTGGGAGCGACAAGCGGCGGCTAAGCTCGTCGCCGCCGGCGCCACTCTCAGGAACGCGTTACCCCATGGAATATAAGGACTACTACAAGATCCTCGGCGTCGAGCGGAACGCCTCGCAGGACGACATCAAGCGCGCCTATCGCAAGCTTGCACGCACGCTTCACCCCGACATCAACAAGGAAGAGGGCGCCGAAGCGAAGTTCAAGGACCTGGGCGAAGCCTACGAAGTTCTCAAGGACCCGGAAAAACGCGCCGCCTACAACGAGCTCGGTGCCAACTGGCAGCAGGGCCAGCAATTCCGCCCGCCACCGAACTGGGACCAGGGCTTCGAGTTCTCCGGCGGCGGCTACACCGAAGCCGACCCTTCCCAATTCTCCGACTTCTTCGAGGGGCTCTTCGGCCAGACTCGCGGCCGTGCCGGCGGGAGTGCCGGCGGCGCCGGACGCGCCGGCTTTTCACGTCGCGAATTCAACGCCCAGGGCGAGGACCACCACGCCAAGATCGTCATCCCGCTGCAGGACGCCTACACCGGCACCAAGCGCGACATCACCTTGCGCGTGCCGGAGCTGGACGATAGCGGCCACGTCGCCCTCAAGAACCGCACCCTCGCCGTCACCATCCCGAAGGGCATCCGCGAGGGCCAGCACATCCGCCTCGCAGGCCAGGGCTCGCCCGGTGTCGGCAAAGGCCAGCCCGGAGACCTCTATCTAGAGGTAGCCTTCGCACCCGACCCCGTCTTCCGCGTCGACGGCAAGGACGTGTCCTTCGACCTGCCAATAACGCCGTGGGAGGCCGCCCTCGGCGCCTCCGTCAAAGCCCCGACGCCGGATGGCGCCGTCATGCTCAAGATCCCGCCCAATTCCACCAAGGGCCGCACCATGCGCCTCAAGGGCAAGGGCATCCCCGGCAACCCGCCGGGAGATCTGAACGCCGTCATCAAGATCGAGCTGCCGCCGGCCGACACCGACAAGGCCAAGGAGCTATATAAAGAGATGGAGCGCGAGATGCCGTTCAATCCGCGCGCCAGCTTGGGAGTGTAAAGATGCCAGCTGACACCAAGCCAAAACCTTCACTCGTCGTACTCGACGAAGAAGAAATCAGCTTCGGCGAGCTGACTCGCACCTGCCGCGTGCACGCCGAATGGGTGATGGAACTCGTCGACGAAGGCGTGATCGAGCCCCGCGGCGCGGCGCAAAGCGCGACGTCGCAGCAGTGGCGCTTTTCGGCGACCACCGTCGTGCGCGTGCAGAAGGCTCACCGCCGGCAGCGCGACCTCGGCGTGAACCTGCCGGGCGTCGCCCTCGCGCTCCAGTTGCTCGACCGCATCGACGCGCTCGAAGCACGGCTGCGCTCCGCCTCCCTGCCACCCAAGCCCCACGATGCCGATTAACTTTCGCTCTCCACGAATCGGCTAGCGTCGCTCGCAGCGTTTTGGACGTCATCCTCGGGCTTGTCCCGAGGACCCAACTCTCAACTTGCTCCCGAGCTGGGCGGATGCCGACAACGGAAGAGACAGCACAACCCGACCTGCCGCTGGGCGCCGACCTCGAGCGCACCGCCGCCGCTTGGCTGTCCTACCTGCGCCACGAGCGGGGCCACGCCGATAAGACCCTCGAGGCCTACGAGCGCGACGTACGCCAGTTCATGTCGTTCCTTGGCACGCAGCTCGGCCATACGCCCTGCCTCGCCGACCTTTCGCAGCTCGAACTCAGAACCTTCCGCGGCTTCATCGCCTCGCGCCGCCGCTCCGGCACCGTCAGTCGCTCACTCGCGCGCTCCTTGTCCGCGCTGCGCCAGCTCTTCCGCTGGCTCGAAGCCAAGGACATCGTCGAGAATCGCGCCATACTGCAACTCGCCATGCCCAAGGTACCGCACTCTGTGCCCAAGCCCTTGACCATCGGCAAAGCCGCCGAGGTGGTCGAGGCCCGCGGCGAGGCCGAGCTCGATTGGGTCGAGGCGCGCGACGTCGCCGTGCTGCTGCTGCTCTACGGATCTGGCCTGCGCATCGCCGAAGCTCTTAGCCTCACGCCGCGCACCGCGCCATCGGCCGATCGCGACGTCCTGCGCATCACCGGCAAGGGCGAGAAAGAACGCCTCGTCCCCGTGCTGCCCATCGTCTGCGCCGCCGTCGCCCGCTACCGCTCGCTCTGCCCCTACACGCTCGAACTCGACCAGCCGCTGTTCCGCGGCGCCAAGGGCGGACCGCTGTCGCCGCGCATCATCCAGCTCGCCATGCAGCGGCTGCGCGAGGCGCTCGACCTGCCAGCGACGGCCACGCCGCACGCACTCCGCCACTCCTTCGCGACCCACCTTCTCGCGGCCGGCGGCGACCTGCGGCAGATCCAGGAACTGCTCGGCCACGCCTCGCTCTCGACGACCCAGGCCTACACCGAGGTCGATCGTGAACGCCTGCTCGCTGTTTATGACGCAGCCCACCCCCGCTCCTGAACGCCTGAAAAACGGGACTTTCCCGCCATACGCTAGTTAACAGCAACGCATTTTTGCCGTTATTCTTCGGCGGTTCGGGGCTAAAAGCGGGGTCAATCCCAAACCATTCGAGTTGAGAGGCTGTATGCGCCTACGTTCGCGTTTCGCTTTCGCCGTCCTGGCGATGGCGGTGGCAATGCCGGTCGCCGGTGTCAGCGCCGCCGAGAAAGAAGCAGCTACCGAGAAGGCTGCCGCCGCTCCGACCTGCACCGGCGCCGACATGCTCGCCGAGACCGCGACCAAGAACCCGCAGGCCTACGAGCGCATCATGGCCGAGGCCAAGGCCGCGAAGAACTCCGACGCAATCCTCTGGAAGATCGAGAAGGAAGGCCGTCCCGCCTCCTACCTCTTCGGCACCGTGCACCTGACCGACGAGCGCGTGACCACGCTGTCGCCCGCCGCCGACAAGGCGATCAAGGACTCCAAGACCATCGCCCTCGAGGTCGCCGACCTTTCCGAAGCCGCCACCTCGACAGTCATCGCCAAGTCGGCACCGCTGGTCATGTTCACAGACGGCCGCCGCCTCGACCGTCTGCTCTCGACGACCGAGTACGACACCGTCAAATCGATCATCTCCCGCTCGGGCATGCCAGTCGACCTCGCGGCCCTGTTCAAGCCCTGGATCGTCACGATGATCCTGTCGACCTCCGAGTGCGAGCGCGCCAAGGTGCAAGGTGGGGCCCGCGTGCTCGACATGAAGATCGCGGAGATCGGCAAGGCACGCGGCAAGGAAGTCATCGGACTGGAATCGATCTCGACCCAGATTGAAGCCCTGGCAGCGGTGCCTGAGCAGCAGCAGCTCGACATGCTGCGTTCGAGCCTCCGCTTCGCCGACCGCACCAACGACATGATGGAAACGCTGGTGCAGCTCTATCTGAAGCGCCAGATCAGCGCCGCGCTGCCCTTCCAGATCGCGCTAGCCAAGGAAGCGGGCATCGGCGACGAGGCGTTCGCAGGCTTCCAGCAGAAGCTCCTCTTCGAGCGCAACGAAAAGATGCGAGCTGTCGCCGAGCCGCTGCTCGACAAGGGCGGCGTATTCGTCGCCGTCGGCGCGCTGCACCTTCCTGGTGATCTCGGCCTCGTCGAGCTCATCCGCCAGCTCGGCTACACCGTCACCGCGGTGGAGTAAGTGGCATCACTTTGTCATCCCGGGGCTTGTCCCCGGGATCCAGTCATCCTCTTGCTTCATACCCAGAATTGAACTGGACCCCGGCAACAAGTGCCGGGGCGACATTCGCGCGTAAGGGCTCGAATGTCCCTAGCGGCCCGCGTACCATCTAAAGATAAAGCTGCAGACGGCGACTGCAAGGCTCACCGCCGATACTGTCGCCAGCTGCGCTATGAACTGATCCGAATTTTGCGGGAGTTCAGGATGATATTGCCGATCATAAATGTTTGCGACTAACAGCAGTGTCGACAGCACAGACACAAGGGCTGAGCTAGCTACAAGAACCTGACCAATCGGCACCCTAGCACCGCCGACGCCCCGATCCGAAGACTTCCAACCGCGGGGCATCAGCCTCGATCCCTGCACCGATTAAAAATGAATAGCGCGCTTGTCGACCGCGAGCGCCGCTTCCTTCACTGCCTCGGTCAGCGTCGGATGCGCCGTGCAGGTGCGAGCGAGATCCTCCGCCGAGCCGCCGAACTCCATCAGCACTGCCGCCTCGGCGATCATCTCCGACGCATTGACGCCGATGATGTGCACGCCGAGCACGCGGTCGGTCGCAGCATCCGCCAGGATCTTCACGAAGCCGTCCGTCTGCTGGTTCGCCTTCGCCCGGCCATTGGCCGTGAACGGAAACTTGCCGACGTTGTAGGCGATGCCCGCCGCCTTCAATTCTTCTTCCGACTTGCCGACGCTCGCCACTTCCGGCGCCGTATAGATGACCGCGGGAATGACGCCGTAGTTCACATGCCCCGCCTGCCCGGCAAGTATCTCGGCAACCGCGATACCCTCATCCTCGGCCTTGTGCGCCAGCATCGGGCCATGAATGACGTCGCCTATCGCGTAGATGCCCGGCACATTCGATTGATAGTGATCGTCGACGATGACCCGCCCGCGATTGTCGAGCCCGACGCCGGCTTCGCCCAACCCAAGCCCCTCGGTGTAGGGAACGCGCCCGATCGCGACGAGCACCACGTCCGTCTCGATCGTCTCGGCATCGCCGCCCTGCGCGGGTTCGATCGTCACCGCCTGCGCTGAGCCCTTCTTCTCGATGCCCGTGACCTTGTTGCCGAGCTTGAAGTCGACGCCCTGCTTCGTCAGCAGCCGCTGCAACGCCTTCGCCACCTCGGCGTCGGTCCCCGGCAGGATACGGTCGAGATACTCGACCACCGTCACCTCGGCTCCCAGCCGCCGCCACACCGACCCGAGCTCCAGTCCGATCACACCCGCGCCGATGACCAGCATGCGCCCCGGCACCTTCGACAGCGACAAAGCACCCGTCGACGACACAACGCTCTTCTCGTCGATTTCCACGCCCGGCAGCTTCGCCACGCCCGAACCCGTCGCGATCACGATCGACTTTGCGTCGATGTCGTGCGTCTCGCAGTTGATGAACGTCACCTCGACGCTGCCCCGCCCCTTGATGCGGCCGGTGCCGTGGAAATGGTCCACCTTGTTCTTACGCAGCAAAAAAGCGACGCCGTCGGTGTTTCCTTTCACCGCCTCGTCCTTGAAGGTCAGCATCTTCGCAAGGTTGAGCTTCGGGCTGACGTCGATCCCCATCTTGCCGAACGAATGCCCTGCCTCCTCGTAAAGCTCCGAGGCATGCAGCATCGCCTTCGACGGGATGCAGCCGACGTTGAGGCACGTACCCCCGAACGTCGCGCGCTTCTCGACCATCGCCACCTTCATCCCGAGTTGGCTCGCGCGGATGGCGCAAACGTAGCCGCCCGGTCCGGAACCGATGATGATCAGGTCATAGGCGGCCACGGCTTGTCTCCGTTCAAGGTCCGAGAGGAAGGGGCGCGCTGAAGGCCCAGACGTGCCCGAATGGATCTCGGACCCGCCCGTAGCGCATCACCCAGAAGGTGTCGGACGCCGGCGCGGTCACCGTACCGCCAGCCCCGACCGCGCGCGCAATGGCACCATCAACCTCCAGCGGCGATGCGAGATTGATCTGCACCGTCATGCTGCCTTTGGCGTCGGCGCCGCGCGGGGCGACATCCGTGCTGTATTCGGGAAAATAGTCCGACAGCATGAAGTGACCGCCGAACGCCGCCAGCGATGCATGCTGCACGCGCGCGCCGTCCGGTGTGAGCTCCCTGTACGTGACCTTCGCCCCGAATGCTTTTTCGTAGAAGGCGATAGCCTCCGACGCATTGTCTACCGTCAAGTAGACTTCGATCGCGGAAATGATGTCCCCCTCCGTCAGCTGCTCTCTTTTCTCTAGGGCCATAGCACGGCCTAGAGGTCCAAAAGAAATCGCTGCGGATCTTCGAGACATTCTTTGACGCGAACAAGGAAGGCGACCGCTTCTTTGCCGTCGACGATGCGGTGGTCGTAGCTGAGGGCCAAATACATCATCGGCCGCGCCACCACTTGGCCGTCCCGCACCACCGGCCGCTCCTCGATCCGGTGCATGCCGAGAATTCCCGACTGCGGCGCGTTGAGGATCGGCGTCGACATCAGCGACCCGTAGACGCCGCCATTTGTGATTGTAAACGTGCCGCCCTGCATCTCCTCGATGCCGAGCTTCCCGTCGCGGGCGCGCTTGCCGTAGTCGGTAATTTGTCCTTCGATTTCAGCAAGACTCATACGGTCGGCTTCGCGCACCACCGGCACGACGAGCCCCCGCTCGGTCCCGACCGCGACACCTATGTGGTAGTAGTTTTTGTAGACGATCTCGTCGCCGTCGACCTCGGCGTTGACCGCCGGAATTTCCTTCAGCGCCTGCAGGCAGGCCTTCACGAAGAAGCCCATGAAGCCGAGCTTCACCCCGTGACGTTTCTCGAATAGCTCCTTGTATTCGCTGCGCAACTTCATGACGGCGCTCATGTCAACGTCATTGAACGTCGTCAGCATCGCGGCCGTGTTCTGGGCGTCCTTCAGGCGCTGCGCGATGGTCTGGCGCAGCCGGGTCATGCGCACCCGCTCCTCGCGCGCGGCATCGTTCGGCGCCGAGGGCACGCGCAGCTGATGCGTCGGCACCGGCACCGGGGCGAGCCCCCGGGACGTTGAGGACGGCTTGGCAGTAGGCGCTGACGAAGCTGCCGGGGCCAGTTCAGAATTCGCAGGTGCGGGCTTCGCAGCCTCGGGAGCCTTCGCCGTTGCCGCGGGAACGTCTTCCTTCAGGATTTGCCCGCGCCGGCCCGAGCCGGACACTTCCGAAGCGTCGATGCCGGCTTCAGCGAGGCGCTTCTGTGCCGACGGGCTCGGCGGCGGCGAGTCGCCGGTCTTGGCTGCGGCTGCCGGCTTCGCAGCCTTCGCGGTTTCAGGTGCCGGCGCCGCCTTCGCGGCGGCAGCTGGCTTCTCGCCCCCGTTCGCCACCGCCGCGGCGCCCTTGCCGATCGCACCCAGCAGCGCCCCGACGGCAACCGTCTGCCCCTCGGTCGCTTTGATTTCTTCCAGCACCCCAGATGCCGGCGCCGGAACCTCAACGGTCACCTTGTCAGTTTCCAGCTCGACCAGCGGCTCGTCGGCCTTAACGGCGTCGCCCGACTTCTTGAACCACTTCCCGACAATCGCCTCGGTGATGCTCTCTCCAAGGGCCGGAACACGAATTTCGGTAGCCATCTCTCGTCTCACTTCCCCGCAAGAATATCGTTCGGCCCGTGCATCGTCTTACCCGTTCACTGCGCCGGTCAGCGCCGCCTCGACCAGCGTCTTCTGTTCGTTGAGGTGCCGCGACAATTGCCCTGTCGCCGTCGACGCCGACGCCGGCCGCCCGGCATAGAACGGCCGCCGGTGCGTCGAGTTGATGCGCTCCAGCACCCACGTCAGGTTCGGCTCGATGAAGCTCCAGGCGCCCATGTTCTTCGGCTCTTCCTGGCACCACACGATTTCCGCCTGCGGGAACCGTCCCAGCTCGTGCATCAGCGCGCGCGCCGGGAATGGATAGAGCTGCTCCACCCGCAACAGGTAGACGTTGTCGATCCCCGCCGCTTCACGTGAATCATAAAGGTCGTAGTAGACCTTGCCCGTCGATAGCACGACGCGCTTGATCTTCTCGTCCGAGACCAGCTTGATCTTCTCGCTCGGCTTGTGCTCGGCGTCATCCCACAGGAGCCGATGGAAGGTCGTCCCTGGCGCCATCTCGTCGAGGCGCGAGATCACCCGCTTGTGTCGCAAGAGCGACTTCGGCGTCATCAGGATCAGCGGCTTGCGGAACTTGCGCAGCATCTGCCGCCGCAGGATGTGGAAATAGTTGGCAGGCGTCGTCACGTTCGCGACCTGCCAGTTGTCTTCCGCGCATAGCTGCAGGTAGCGCTCGAGCCGTGCCGACGAATGCTCCGGCCCCTGTCCCTCGTATCCATGCGGCAGCAGGCAGACGAGCCCCGACATGCGCAGCCACTTGCGCTCACCCGATGAGATGAACTGGTCGAACACGACCTGCGCGCCGTTGGCGAAGTCGCCGAACTGCGCCTCCCACATGACGAGCGCATTCGGCTCCGCCAGCGAATAGCCGTACTCGAATCCGAGCACCGCCTCCTCCGACAGCATCGAGTTGATGACCTCGAACTTCGCCTGGTCATTGGCGACGTGCTTCAGCGGTGTCCAGCGCCGCTCGGTCTCCTGGTCGATCAGCACCGAATGCCGCTGCGAGAACGTACCGCGTTCCGAATCCTGCCCCGACAGCCGCACCGGGAAGCCCTCGGCCAGCAGTGAACCAACGGCGAGATGCTCGGCCATCGACCAGTCGAGCCCTTCGCCGGCATCCACCATCTCGCGCCGCCGATCGAGCAGCCGCCGCACCACCTTGTGCGCGTTGAAATCAGGCGGGATCGACGTGATGCGCCGGCCAATGATCTTCAGTCGATCGACATCGACGCCGGTCTCGCCGCGCCGCGCATCGTCCTCGGCAAATCCCATCCCCGACCAGCGACCGTCGAGCCAGTCGGCCTTGTTCGGGCGGAAGTTGTCGGCGGTGCTGAATTCTTCTTCGAGGTGCGCGCGGAACGTGGCCCCCATGCGCTGGCTGTCCTCCAGCGACACCACGCCTTCATCGGCGAGCCGCTTAGAGTAGATGTCCGTAACCGTCGGATGCGACTTGATCGCCTTGTACATCAACGGCTGCGTGAACATCGGCTCGTCGGCCTCGTTGTGGCCGTAGCGGCGGTAACAGAACATGTCGATGACCACCGGCTTCTGGAACTTCTGCCGGAACTCGGTCGCGATCTTCGCGACGTGCACCACCGCTTCCGGGTTGTCGCCGTTCACGTGGAAGATCGGCGCCTCGATCATGCGCGCGACGTCCGAGCAGTAGGGCGACGAGCGCGAGTGCCGCGGGTTGGTGGTGAAGCCGATCTGGTTGTTGATGATGAAGTGGATTGACCCGCCCGTGCGGTGCCCCTTCAGTCCCGACAAGCCGAAGCACTCGGCAACCACGCCCTGGCCGGCGAAGGCCGCGTCGCCGTGGATGATCAGCGGCAGCACCGGCGTGCGCTCGCCCGCCGCGCACCCGCGCTGATCCTGCTTGGCGCGAACCTTCCCCAGCACCACCGGATCGACGATCTCCAGATGCGAGGGGTTGGCCGTCAGCGACAGATGCACGTTGTTGCCGTCGAACGCGCGATCCGACGAGGCGCCGAGGTGATACTTCACGTCACCCGAGCCCTCGACGTCGTCCGGCTTGAACGAGCCTCCCTTGAACTCGTGGAAGATTGCGCGATGCGGCTTCGCCATCACGTTGGCGAGCACGTTCAGCCGCCCGCGATGAGCCATGCCGATAATGATTTCTTTGACGCCGAGCTGACCACCGCGCTTGATGATCTGCTCCAGCGCCGGCGCCATCGATTCACCGCCGTCGATGCCGAAGCGCTTCGTGCCCGTGTACTTCACCTCGCAGAACTTCTCGAAGGTCTCCGCCTCGATCAGCTTGTTGAGGATGGCGCGCTTGCCCTCCGGGGTGAAGCGGATGTCCTTCTCGTCGCCCTCGATGCGGTCCTGGATCCACGACTTCTGCGTCGGGCTCGTGATGTGCATGTACTGCACGCCGATGTGCCGGCAGTAGGTGCGCCGCATGATGCGCAGGATCTGCCGCATCGTAGCCGTTTCGAGCCCCAGTACGCGGTCGATGAAGATCGGGCGATCGAGGTCCGCCTCCGTGAAGCCATACGTCTCCGGCTTCAGCTCGCGGTGCACCTTGCGATCGGCGAGCCCAAGCGGGTCGAGATCGGCGGCAAGATGGCCCATCACGCGATAGGCACGGATCAGCATCAAAGCGCGGATCGAATCCTGCGTCGCCCGCAGCGACGCGGCCGGCGTCAGCTCGAAGCCCAGCGACTGCGACTTGGCCTGCAGGCGCCCCCGCAGCGCCGCCGTTTCACCGGTCTCGTATTCTCCCGTCAGCGCCGAGACGAGATCGCCGTTGTCCAGCAGCTCCGGCGCCGGCACGCCCCACGACGGCCCGCGCTCGCCGTTCCCCGACCCGCTCCGCTCTTCCTTCAGGCTTTCGAAGAAGTGTCGCCACTCGTCGGTGACCGACCCTGGGTTGCGCTCGTACTCGGCCTGCATGTCCTCGACGTAGGCGGCATTCACACCGCTGAGGAACGAGGTACGTGAAAAAGCTTCGTTCAGGGGATTGCGGGTCATGGCTGGGTCTCAACGCGTGTTGATGCAGCGAGACGTCGCGCTGAAGTCAAATTGGGGGGAAGCGCTTGGTCCGCAAGAAATATGGTGTGCGGTGCAGCATATGCCTACTGGGCGACCTTGGCATGCTTTGATTGCGAATTGAGGACGTTCATTAGTGTAGTCCCCAGCGCCGCCGGGCTCGGCGCGATGGCAATACCGGCCGAGCGCATGGCCTCGAACTTGTCCTCGGCCTTGCCCTTGCCGCCCGAAATGATGGCGCCCGCGTGCCCCATGCGTCGCCCCGGCGGTGCCGTCGATCCGGCGATGAACCCCGCCATCGGCTTTGAGCGGCCCTTTTTTGCTTCGGATTTGATGAATTCGGCCGCGTCTTCCTCGGCCGATCCGCCGATCTCGCCGATCATGATGATTGAATCGGTTTCAGGATCGGCGAGGAACATCTCCAGCACCTCGATGAATTCGAGGCCCTTCACCGGATCGCCGCCGATGCCCACCGCTGTCGACTGGCCGAGCCCCGCGTCCGACGTCTGCTTCACCGCCTCATAGGTCAGCGTGCCCGACCGCGAGACGATGCCAACCCGGCCCGCCTTGAAGATGTTGCCCGGCATGATGCCGATCTTGCATTCGTTCGGCGTCAGCACGCCGGGGCAGTTCGGCCCCAAGAGCCGCGACTTCGAACCCTGCAGCGCCCGCTTCACCTTCACCATGTCGAGCACCGGGATGCCCTCGGTGATGGCGACGATGAACGGGATCTCGGCGTCGATCGCTTCCAGGATAGCGTCTGCCGCAAACGGCGGCGGCACGTAGATCGACGTCGCATTGGCGCCGGTCGCCTCCCGCGCCTCGGCGACCGTGTCGAACAACGGCACGTCGGCAAGCTCGGCGTCGGGATGCTTCGAGCCGCCCTTGCCCGGCGTCACGCCGCCAACGATCTTCGTCCCGTAGGCCCGCGCCTGTTTGGTGTGGAATGTGCCCTGGCTGCCCGTGATGCCCTGGCAGATGACCTTGGTGGACTTGTTTACGAGAATTGCCATGTCGCCGCCCGCTGCGACCGAGCCCGAGTGCTCCGCCTAGCCCCTTCTTTGAGCCGTTTTTTGCACTGCATCAAGACAGACTTTTTGGGCAGTTGCTTCAACTTGCGGCACTGACGGTGGTCAGCCCGTCTTATGGGGCCACCGGCCCCAGAAGCCCCATGCCGACAGAAATCCGAGTGCCGAACCGACAACGACGGGCGGCGTGAACATCACCGCACCTACGAGGAAAATGCCGTAGGCGGTCAGGTACCAGATCGCCAGCACCCGCAGAACCAGCAACGTCCCGAACCACAGGCCAAGAATCACCGCGACCGTTATTGCTGCCCCGCGAACCCCGCGCGGATAGGCGAAGAAAAGGACGGTGAGGCAAACGGGAACGGTGATGGCGATCCAGATGAACACCAGCTCCCAGTCAGGAGCGTAGAACTGGATCGCTTCCCTCATTTCGCACGTCCATCCCTCGGGCGCCGAACGCGCATCACGGCAAAGCCAGCTCCGTATGCAGGCTAGCCATCCACGCTTACCGGGTGACAGAATACCAAGTAGATAACGTCATGGCCGCCTAGGCGGCCATCCACGCCAGATTGCCCCTGGCGCTACTTCGGACGACTGTTGGGCCAATGGTTCAGCGACCCAGACCGAAAGAACCCTGCGTCTATATCCTTGCGAGCGCGCGAGACCGGCATCCTCTACGTCGGCGTCACCGGCACGCTCGAAGGTCGCATGGCCGAGCATGATCAGGATCTATGTGAAGGTTTCACCAAGCGCTATAGCGTGAAGCACCTGGTCTACTACGAATTCCACGACACCTTCGAAGACGCGATTCGCAAAGAGGGCCAGCTCAAAAAGTGGAAGCGCGCCTGGAAGGTGCGTCTGATTGAGAGCATGAATCCCGAATGGCTGAACCTCTTTGATCCGACGACCGGGGAGATTTCCCTCGGCCCGGCGGACGTCGCGCGGGAATCCAAGCGTTAGCGGGTTGGATACTTGCGTGGATGGCCGCCTCCGCGGCCATGACGGTACCTGTGGTCCCGCAATACCGGTTGCTCTAGGTCGCTCTTAACTTTCGATAGAGCGGCTTGGCGACGAAGAAGCCCAACATGCTTGCGCCGATCCAGGCGACCGCGGCCCACAAGATGACGAGCGTGGCGAGCACGTGGCCAAGGTCATTGTCGATGCAATCGACCGATCCTTCAGGACAGCGCTTGTAGAAAAGAAAAAGACATCCCGCGAGCGGAACTAGCAACGTCGGGATCGTATACCAACTGGGCCTGAGAACGAGCGCCAGCGCGGCCTGAACTACGCAACTGAGCACAAACCAGATGAGCAACGCCCTCCCAAGAAAGGCCAGCTCAGGATATGTTGCAACCGCCCATCCGAACCGCAGGAATTGTTCGGGCGACGGTATCATTCGTCAGCAGCCTTCACCGCCGCGGTGATCTTGCGCGCCGCGTCGTCGAGATCGTCGGCCGGCACGATCTTCAGCCCGCTCTCGGCCATGATCTTCTTGCCCAGCTCGACGTTGGTACCTTCCAGACGCACCACCAACGGCACCGTGATGCCCATCTCGCGCGCCGCAGCGACCACGCCTTCGGCGATGATGTCGCAACGCATGATGCCACCGAAGATGTTGACCAGGATGCCCTTCACCGCCGGGTCGGACAGGATGATCTTGAACGCCGCCTGCACCTTCTCCTTCGTCGCGCCGCCGCCGACGTCGAGGAAGTTCGCCGGCTCCGCCCCGTAGAGCTTGATGATGTCCATCGTCGCCATGGCGAGGCCGGCGCCGTTGACCATGCAGCCAATCGTGCCGTCGAGCTTCACGTACGAAAGGTCGTACTTCGACGCCTCGACCTCGGCCGGGTCTTCCTCCGTCAGGTCGCGGAAGGCAACAATGTCCGGGTGCCGGTAGAGCGCATTCGAATCGAAGCTCATCTTCGCGTCGAGGCACGACAGCTGGCCGTCCTTGGTCGTGATCAGCGGATTGATCTCCAGCATGCTCATGTCTTTGGCGAGCACGAGGTTGTAGAGATCGCCGACGAGCTTCACGCACTGCGCGATCTGCTTGCCCTTGAGACCTAGCGCGAACGCAATCCGCCGCCCGTGAAACGGCTCATATCCACTCGCCGGATCGATGGTCACCGAGATGATCTTATCCGGCGTGTCGTGCGCCACCTTCTCGATATCGACGCCGCCTTCGGCACTGGCGACGAACGCGACGCGCGATGACACCCGGTCGACCAGCGCCGACAGGTACAGCTCGCGGTCGATGTCGACCCCTTCCGTCACGTAAAGACGGTTCACGGCGCGCCCATCCGCTCCCGTCTGCACGGTCACCAGCGTCTTGCCCAGCATCTGCTCGGCAATGGACTGCACCTCATCGCGCGACTTCGCCAGCCGCACGCCGCCCTTCTCGCCCGCCGACGCTTCCTTGAACTTGCCCTTGCCGCGCCCGCCCGCGTGGATCTGCGCCTTCACCACGTAGACCGGGCCGGGAAGCTGCTGCGTCGCCTCACCCGCCTCGCGCACGGAGAACGCCGCAAAGCCCTTCGGCGTCGGGATGCCGAACTGCGCCAGCAATTCCTTGGCCTGGTGCTCGTGGATGTTCATGCCGTGCTCCTCATGCGTTGACGGACGTCGGACGACGGCTCGGATCAGGCGCCGAGTTGCGGGGCGATCTTGGTGCAGGCGTCGACGAGGCCCTTCACCGACTCCACCGACTTGATGAACATGTTGCGCTCGACCGCATTGAGGTCGATCTCGATCACCCGCTCTGCGCCGCCGGCACCGATGATCACCGGCACGCCGACATAAAGGCCCTTCACGCCGTATTCGCCGTTGAGGTAGGCGGCACAAGGTAGGATGCGCTTCTTGTCCTTGAGGTAGCTGTCGACCATCTCCAGCGCCGACGACGCCGGCGCATAGTAGGCCGACCCGGTCTTCAGCAGCGCCACGATCTCGCCGCCACCCTTGCGCGTGCGGTCCACGATCTCGTCGAGCTTCTCCTGCCGCATCCAGCCCATGCGCACGACGTCCGGCAGCGGAATGCCGGCGACCGTCGAATAGCGAACCAGCGGCACCATGTCGTCGCCGTGACCGCCGAGCACGAACGCCGACACGTCCTCGACCGAGATTCCCAGCTCGGACGCCAGGAAGTGCCGGAAGCGCGACGTGTCGAGCACGCCCGCCATGCCGATCACCATGTTGCGCGGCAGGCCCGAGGCCTTCTGCAGCGCCCACACCATGGCGTCGAGAGGATTGGTAATGACCACCACGAACGCTGTCGGGGCATACTTTTTGATGCCCGCGCCGACCTGCTCCATCACCTTGATGTTGATGCCGATCAGATCGTCCCGGCTCATGCCCGGCTTGCGCGGCACGCCGGCGGTAACGATGCACACATCGGCGCCCTCGATATCGGCATAGGCGTTGGTGCCCCTCAGCTGGCAGTCGAACCCCTCGACAGCGCCAGATTGACCAAGATCCAGCGCCTTGCCCTGCGGAACCCCCTCGGCAATGTCGAAGATCACGACATCGCCCAATTCCTTAAGACCGATGAGGTGCGCGAGCGTGCCACCGATCATGCCACCGCCGATCAAGGCGATCTTCGTTCGCGCCATGAGTCTCAAGCTCCCCGCTTATCAATGGAATTTGGATTTGTGCGGCTATGCCCCGCGGGGGCCGCACCGCCACAACTCGGTCACGACTAGGTTTAGACTAGCCCTACACCCAGGGAAAGCCCGGTCATAAGGCAGTTTCTGCCGTGCATTGAGGCTGCGATGCACTACCGCGCGAATCGTCCTGGTGAGATATTTGTGAAGGGGCGAGGGGCCCGCTTCGACGCGGGTGTTGGGAGGGAAGTTGCGAGCTGCGCTCTTGGCCGGCATGGCCGTCGGAATATCTCTGCTGGTGGGCATCGCCAGCGCTAAGGAAGCTGCAACCTTCCTTGGATTCCGCCTGCTCAATCTCGAAGATCAGCAGGTGAGGTGGCAGACGCCGACCTTCGGCAAGAGCGCCGTCGTCACCTATGCCTTCGCGACCACCGAGGTCGAAACACCCGACGCCCGCAACTGCGCTGTGATGCTGCCGCCTAAGCGCGCGTACGAGCCCTCGCACATTACGCAAGCGCAGTTCCGCACCGAGGTCGCCGCCGCCTTCCGCATGTGGGAGAAGGTTGCCGACATCAAGTTCAGCGAAAGCAGCGACCCGACGACCGCCGGCATCGTCATCGGTTCCCAGGCCGTCCCGGTCGGCCGCGCCTTCACCAATGTTGAGCTGACGTCCGGCTCGCAAGATAAGGTCGGCGACAAGAAGACAATTGGCCGCTCGCTCATCTGCCTCAACCCGCAGCAGCCGTGGAAGATCGGCTTCGACGGCCGCCTCGGCGTCTACGACCTCCGCTACACCATCGCCCATGAGATCGGCCACGCCATCGGCCTCGACCATCCGAGCGCCGCCGGCCAACTCATGTCCTATCGCTACGACGAGAAGCACACCGGCCTACAGACCGGCGATATCAAGGGCGCCGTCCTTCTCTATGGCCCGCGCGACGAAACCAAGCGCTACGACACGGCCAAGGATGCCCAGGGCAAGACCGAGAGCGCCGTGAACGCCGAGCCTGACGATAGCTGGCCCTTCGGCATCGGCGCCAAGCGCGTGACGCCCGCACCTAAGTCACCGGAAGCGACCGGCAGCATCACCCCCCGCTAGGACTGGCTGGTCCGTCTTCCCCGTCCGTGTGCCCGCGCTTGGCCCGGCCCTCGAGATATTCCGCGCTGCGCATCTCGATCAGCCGCGACGCCGTGCGCTGAAACGCCTTCGCCCCCGCGTCGTCAACGCACAGGTCATCCGGTTCCGCCGCCGCCGAGGCGATCAGGCAGACCTTGTTGTCATAGAGAGTGTCGATGAGGTTGATGAACCGCCGCGCCGGGTTGCGCCGGTCGCGGGCCATGACCGGAATATCGTCTACCAGGAGCGTATGATAGGTGTGCGCGATCCTCAGGTAGTCGTGCGTGCCGAGTGGCGCCTCGCACAGCTCCGCAAAGCTGAACCGCGCCACCCCCATCGAGGCTAGCGGCACCTTCACCTGCCGCCCTTTGATCTCCAGAACGTCGCTCGCCCCCGGATGCCGGCCCGTCAGCCGCTCCCAGTGCGCGTCGAGCTCTGCCCTTGCGCGATCGTCCGCCGGCGCGAAGTAGAGCGGCAGCCCGGCGAGCTTCTCCAGCCGGTAGTCCTTCGCCGACTTCAGCTCGGCCACCTCCATATGCTCGCCGATGAGCCCGATGAACGGAACGAACAGCTGCCTGTTGAGACCGTTCTCGTACAGCTGCTCCGGCGCCGAGTTCGACGTCGCTACGACGACGACCTGCCGTTCGAAGAGATGCTTGAACAACCTGCCGAGGATCATCGCGTCGGCGATGTCGGTCACCTGCAGCTCGTCGAAACATAAGAGCCTGGCATTCTCCGCAATGCCTGAGGCGACATGCGGAATGGGATCGCCTTCGACCTCGCGCCGCGCTTCGCCGATGCGCTCGTGTACGTCGGCCATGAACTCGTGGAAGTGGCAGCGTTGTTTCGGCGCGAACGCGACGCTAGCGAAGAACAGGTCCATCAGCATCGTCTTGCCGCGCCCGACATCGCCGTGGATGTAAAGCCCACGGGGCGGCGTCGCGACAGGGCGCGCAAAGATCGTGAACCGGCTGCTGCGCCGTGGACGCCACGCAGCTAGCGCGCGCGCCAGCTTATCGAGCCGCCCCGCCACCTCGAGCTGCGCCGGATCGGGCTCGAGCACGCCAGCGTCGACCTGCGCGCGAAAGCGATCGATCGGAAACGTGTCCATTTGCTTCAAAGTCCCCGCATCGCGCATTGCACCAGGCTCCAATGCACCAGAACTGTGCACTCTCCGATCCCGCGACGCGATGTCACCACCAATATCGACGCCACCCCGCGCGCAGCAGCGCCGCTTGGTCGCGGAACCAAAATGGTATTGCCGCCATCGCCGCCTCATATTGTGCAGTGCAATAGAGGCACGCGCCACCGCTCCCGGATCTCGAGCGACGGCGATGTGGTCCGCGCTGTCGAGGCCGACGGTCGGACCGGTTGAAATGCGGAGGGACCCCATGGACTACCGAGACATGAACGACCAACAAGTGCTGCACGGCGATATCCGAAAGCTCTGGCCATCGGAATGGCCGCGATTTCGCGATCATCTGCTGCGTCTCGACAAGACTAGCCGCCGCATGCGGTTCGCCCACGGCGTCTCCGATGCCTTCATCGAGGACTACGCTGCCCGCATGGCTGAGATGGGCGGCATTGTCTACGGCTACTTCGATGGCACCGAGGTTCGCGCCGCTGCGGAGCTTAAAAAGCTGGGTGACACCTGGGGCCGCGAGGCGGAAGCCGCATTCTCTGTCGAGCAGCCGCTGCAGGAGCACGGCATCGGCACCGAACTGATGGGCCGCGTCATCCGCGCTGCCCGCAACCGCGGCGTCCATCACCTTTGCATCAGCTGCCTTGCCGAAAACAGCAAGATGCGCGCTATCGCGGCCCATTTCGGAGCCGACCTGCGCTTCGAGTATGGCGACATCGTCGGCGAGATAGTCCCGGAAGGACCAAACTACTTCTCGCTTCTCGCCGAGGCCGTCGAGGATCGCTTCGGCTTCATGATGGCAGTGCTCGATCTGCCAAATCGAGTCCGCAAAGCAGCGTGACGCGATCCGAAGCGAGCATCATTTCGTCCTTCGATTGAGTCTCGCGTGCAGCGATCGACGAGTCGCGAAATGCGCATGCAGAGTCTTCAGATCGCGTCGCAGAGCATTGAAAGTCGACGAAAATGATGATTTCTCGCAACACACGCGATTGAATGCGCGTGTTGTTAGCTTTCAATTTGCAATTTCGTGTCAACAAAATGTTGGAACTTGCACATGATTTTTTTGGTTCGAATCTGATTCGGGCTGAGAGAGATAGAAACTAAGCAAACCAGAAAGAGAGAAATCCAATGGTCGCCAAGAAAGCTACGAAGCGCAAAGTGAAGAAGGCCCCGGCTCGCACCGCTGCCAAGAAGCCTGCCGCTCGCAAGACGGCTCGCAAGTCGGCTGTGAAGACCGTCCGCAAGACGGCTCGCAAGGCTGCTCGTAAGCCTGCCAAGAAGGCCCGTAAGGCTGCCTAAGCAGCTAAGGTACCGCGCCAGTTCCCCTCGTACCGCGCGATAAGTCGGAAGTAGAGGCCGCTGAAAAGCGGCCAGCCTTCCAAACCTTCAAGGCCGGTGGTCGCAAAATCGCGACCCCGGCCTTTTCTTTTGCCAACTTTGAGTCTTTCCCTGCCGGCGCGCAGGGTCTCCAGCCTTTGAAGACGTCTGGGAATGGGGGTACGGCCGACCCCCACTCCGTCATCCCGGCGCAGGCCGGGACCCACGCAAATCTCCGCGGTCGCAACCGTGGGATCGGACCGCGCGACGGCAACGTCAGCCTTCCGAAGGTCCCAAATGAGAATATTGAAGCTGGCGTAGGCCCCGGCCGTCCATGCGAAGCATGGCTCCGACATGACGCCGGGGTGACGTTGAGAAGCCGCCGCCCGTGTCATCTAAAAAAGCATCCGCGTAGCGGATCAGGGCCCAAGGGGCCCCCCGCCCGAGGCGCGGCTATCCACTCGCGCGACCTAGGCCGCATTCAAAGCTTCTCTCCGCTAGTGTCACCTACTCAGGAAGATGATTCACCGCCTCGATGTTGTGCCCATCGGGGTCGAGCACGAAGGCCGCGTAGTAGTTCTCATGGTAATGCGGCCTGAGGCCCGGGGCGCCGTTATCCGTCCCGCCGGCAGCGATCGCCGCCTCGTAGAAGGCCTGCACTTCGGCGCGGGTCTTGGCCGCAAAAGCCACGTGCAGGCGCCCCTCGAGCGGCTTGCCGGTGCCGATCCAGAAGCCGGGACGATCGACGCCGAAGCCCGCATAGCCGTCATCGTCCCCGTCGTCCGACAGGTTCACCGCCGTGACGATCCGTATCCCCAACGGGGCCAGCGCACGCTCGTAGAACGCCTTCGACCGCGCGAAATTGATGACCGGAAATCCGATATGGTCGAACATCTGGAGGGCCTCTCTGCACCAACGACCGATAGGCCGCCGTCGACGTGATACACCACTTCGCCGCCGAAGGCGGCAAGGGCGCGTCATGGCGAAGCCATGCTCCGCATGGACGCGCCCCGGCGCGAGCGCCGGCCATCAACTAAAGCGACGAGGGCCGCAGGAAAAGCTTCTCTCAGCTCGCGTCGCCAAAAAGGAGTCCTATACCCGCCGCTCCACCATCAGCTTCTTGAGCTCGGCGATCGCCTTAGCAGGATTGAGGCCCTTTGGGCAGGCCTTCGTGCAGTTGAGGATCGTGTGGCAGCGATAGAGCCGGAACGGGTCCTCGAGGTTGTCGAGCCGCTCGCCCGTAGCTTCGTCGCGCGAGTCCTGCACCCAGCGGAACGCCTGCAGCAGCGCCGCCGGCCCGAGATAGCGGTCCGAGTTCCACCAGTAGCTCGGGCACGAGGTCGAGCAGCAGGCGCACAGGATGCACTCGTACAGCCCGTCGAGCTTCTGCCGGTCCTCGTGCGACTGACGCCACTCCTTCGGCGGCGCCGGGGTGTCCGTCTTCAGCCAGGGCTCGATCAACCGGTGCTGCGCATAGAAGTTGCTGAGGTCGGGAACGAGATCCTTCACCACCTCTAGATGCGGTAGCGGGTAGATGTTCACCGACCCCTTGATGTCCTCATAGCCCTTGAGGCAGGCGAGCGTGTTGGTCCCGTCGATGTTCATCGAGCACGACCCGCAGATGCCCTCGCGGCACGAGCGCCGGAAGGTCAGCGTCGAGTCGATCTCGTTCTTGATCTTGATCAGCGCATCCAGAACCATCGGCCCGCAGCGGTCCGTATCGACCCAGTAGGTGTCGACACGCGGGTTCTCGTCGCCCTCGGGGTTCCAGCGATAGACGCGGAATTCCTTCCACGCGCCCTCGCCCTGCGGCTCATTCCAGGTCTTTCCGCGCTGGACCTTGGAATTGCGGGGGAGCGTGAATTCGACCATCGAAGAAGCACCTTCCTGCTGCGGCGCCGGGTTGTGGCGGCGCGCTGGTCTCACATGAGGCCGAGGAATTAGCCCTGTCAACGCTCGCCGGAGTCGCGTGGAGCCTCACATCCGGCCCGGAGAATCCTGAGTTTCGCGCTTGGTTATTCCGGCCGGTGCTTCTTGAGTTCGCGCACCAGCTCCGTCAGCCGCCCGGCGACCTCCGCCCCGGTGTCGACCGAAACCTTCAGCGTCGCACGGGCCTGGATGATCTTGTTGAGCTTCTCCTGCTGCTCGCCAAATCCGAAGAACAGCACCTCCGGCGCAACGATCTCGCCATCCTCCACCGCCGACATGACGTCGAACGCGTTCTGTGAGGCCAGCACGAGCATCGAGGCCACGTCGTTGATCAGCTGCTGGAACAGCCGCGCCGAGTCTGTAGCTACCCGCGGCCCATGCACCCCGAACTTGAGCGGCGACGACGCCGGCGCGCCTTCGCCGGCAAACAGCCTCGGGTTGCGCTGGAACCGGCGGAAGATCTCCTGCAGCCCCAGGCAGCACGTTTCGAGGTCGCGTAGCGCCGTCCCCGCCTTGCGCCTGGACCGGGCGCGGTCGGGTGTCCGCTCCTGCGCCGCCCAGTTGATCGTCGCGATCGAGGCGATGGCGCCCAGCGCCGCCAAAGCCGGCAGCACCGCCGTAAACGGGTCCGGAGCGAGCCGGGTTTCCCCTTCGCCGCTTGCCGGATGTACGGTTTGGGGCTTCTTTTCCGCCATCGTGTTTGTTGCGCCCATCGGTTTTTGGAAGCGGCTCCGCATCTGAGAGTTGCCCTTTTACCCGTATTGCGTCTGGCGCACGACCGGCGGAACCTCCTCTAGCACGACCACACCGAAAAGAGCTGCCCCGATGCCCTTCCCCACAACGCCCGCGCTGACGACCGACTGCGTCGTGTTCGACGACCGCGGGCATGTACTGCTGATCCGCCGCAAATTTCCCCCGTTCCAGGGTGGCTACGCCCTTCCCGGCGGCTTCGTCGAGGTCGGCGAGCGCACCGATGACGCCTGCCGCCGCGAGCTAAGCGAGGAAACAGGGCTCAAGGTGGGCGATTTGCGTCTCGTCGGCGTCTATTCCGATCCAGGCCGCGACCCCCGCGGGCATACCTGTTCGGTGGTCTACCTGGCCCGCGTCGGCAGCGCCGATCCCAAAGCCGGCGATGACGCCGCCGCCGCCGAATGGGTCGAGGACTGGCGTGCCCAGCCCCTCGCCTTCGATCACGCGCAGATCATCGCCGATGCCGAGAAGCTCCTCGCCACGCCCTGATCTAGCGCATGCCACCGAAGTATTCCGGAACCCCGGCATCGAGGCAGGTCATCGACACCCGGATATCGGTGTAGAGGAACCGGCAGATCTCTTTCTTGTGGTTGGGGTTGTTGCGGATCGCCGCAAACGTCGTCTTGAACCCCCGCGCATTGGCCACCTCGGCCAGCAGCTTGTCCTGGCAATAGGGCGTCGCCATCCAGTTGCCCTGGATGAGCTGGCTCCCGTCGTTGCATTTGATTTCTGCCGCCGCCGGCGCCGCGAACAGCAGGATCGCGAGCGGCAAGGCGGTGAATCGGGCAGCTTCGGCAAATCCCATCCGGGCGTTCCCCCACATCGCAATCGCCGGGCAGATTACTCTGCCGCGGCGACCGGAATGTAGAGGCAAATCGGAGCTTGCCCAAGGCCGGCGAGCGCGCCGGCCTCCCTTTTCCAAAGCTCGATGACCGGTCGGCTACCGCTGAACTACTGCGTGACCGAGAAGTCCTTCGTCGTAATCGTCTGCACGGTCGGCTTGGCGGCAGCGATGCTGAGCGAGCGCGTCGGCTGGCCCGAGGTGAAATCCAGCGCCTTCAGATCGACGGCCTTCAGCCCCGGATCGTTGTAGCTCTTCCAGTAGTAGACCTTGTTGGCGTGGTCGCGGAACGTCGTCCACTGCGTGTAGTCGCCGGCTGGCTTGCCGCCCTCGCCATAGTCGCGCACCAGCCCCTTGGGGCTGTCGACCCGGTTGATGATGTGCTCGGCGACGATCAGAGCTTCAGCGGCGTCCTTGGGCCGGTTGGCGAGATAGGCGGAAGCAGCCGCCATCACGAAGCGCGACGGCGGTGTCGGATCGCCCGGCAGCCCATGCAGGCCCGAGCCCTGGCCGGTGCCCGCATAGGTCACATTGCCGACTTTGATCGGCGCGGCGTTCTCCGCCGTCAGGTTCACGTAGTTGCGCAGGTTCTGCACGTGCCAATCGTAGGTCGGCGAGTTGGTGAGCACGCCCATCGAGTCATACAGGTGCATTTTGCCGTCGACATACTCGATCACGATGCTCTTGCCGTTGGCGTCGTGCACCACGTAGTGCAGCGGCGAGAACGAGCCGAGCTGCGGCACCATCTGCCCCCACACCACGACATCGCCGAGCGCTGCGCGCACCTCGTCCACATTGGCGAAGTTGCCCAGCACCCAGTTACCGAAGAAGGCATTCGAAAGCGCCCGCGCGCCATCGCCCGGCTTCACGTCCTGGTACTTGGTCTCCGCCGGCAGATAGAGCGCGCCGAAGCCGAGGCCCTTCTCGTTGAGGCCGTCGGTCGCGACCGGCATCTGGTAGGCATTCATCGCCACGTAGCCGTACTTCGACGTCCACTTCAGTCCGTCGCCGTCAGGAGCAGGCGAGACCATCGCCACCCCGCGGGGCACGATCTGCACCTCGCTGTTGAGCTCCAGCGCGAACTCCATTGTGCGAACGGTCGTCGGAGAACCATCGCCGGCGATGAGACGCACGTCCGTGCAGGCGAGCGTCGGCGTGGCAGCCATCAGTCCTGCGCAAAGCGTAGCAACGGCGCGGCGTAGCATGCTGTTCTCCTTCGTATGGGGGAATCGAAGAGGCGGCGCAGAGACCTGCGCCGCCTGGGAGGCTCACTGGCCGTCGGGGAAGTACTCGAGGGTGGTGCGGCAGCTCGCGGCCCACTCCTCTTTCGACATCTGCGTCTGCGGACCCCAGTCCTTCATGCAGTCCGAGATGTCTTTGTTGGTCACCTTGAAGTTCTTCTTCGAGTCCTGGATCACGACCTCGGCTTCGTCGTCGCCGCGAGTCTTGTCGGCGGTCTCCGGCTTCGGCTGGCCGTCCTTCGGCGCATTGGCGCTCTGGTCGATCACGGCGTCGGGAATGATGCCGTCGTCCTGGGAATTCGGAACCGAGACACGTCCGTCGTTCGGCGAGACGTTCTCTTCTTCCGCGATGCCGCTGCGCTCCGACGTGGTGAGCGGATCGTTGTAGTAGGAATCCTTCGGAACCTCAGCGGCGGTTTCGGCGATCGCGGCGCCGTGAAGAAAGGTGAGCGCGGCGACGGCGGCGAACACGGCCGACAGCGAATGATTGACGGCAAGCATGCGAGTGACCCCATGAAAATCTGTCGTCCCGCAGCAACGCTGCCGGACCTACGGGGATGCTACGCGGGTAAGCTGAGGGTTCAGGAAAAGCTGACCTTCGGGTTTGCCTAAAATTGTCAGCGTCGCCCCTGGAATGCCGCCGGAGCAATGAATAAGTTTATCGCCGCCATAAGCTCAGCTTATGGTCCGATCACGCGAATGCGATTTCTGTTTATCGAACGTCGTCGCTATATTGTAGTTATCGGAACAGGCGGACAGGCGGTTCGCCAATGTTCAAACAGGAGGAAATATCATGAAGGTTTGGAGCAAGCCGGCCGTACGCGAGCAGGAAGTTGGCCTCGAGGTCACCTCCTACATGCCGGCCGAGATCGACATCATCTAACTCGATCCGAGCTAGCTGAATAAAAGAGCGGCGACCGAGCATCTCGGTCGCCGCTTTTCTTTGTCCCGTACGTCTCGACGAACAGCTTACTTACACGCCGTTCCGACGGCGATGCACTGAACCCCGCCCTTGACGTCGTGGCAGTCGATGTCCGTGTCGGAAGCATTCTTCCACACGGCGTATTCCTTGCCGTGCTTCTTACGCACGTCGAGTTCCCAGCCCGTCTCGGCCTCGGCAAGCGCGTCCTTCTTGTCCTTCTTGGCAGCGCCGTAGGACTGGAGCGACTCCGACTTGCAATCGCGCTTCACGACTTCCTTCACGGCTTCCTTCGCACCACCAACAGCGCGGCTGAGGAAGTCCCTGCAGGGCTTCGCCTTGCGCACGCAGGTCCACTGACCGGCCTTCTCGGTGCAGTCGACCTTGGAGTCCTTCGAATAGCGCCAGGAATTGTATTCAGCGCCGTACTTGTCCTTCACCGCCGAGCGCCAAGCCAGCAGCGAGTTCGGGTAGGCACCGAGGTCGCGCAAAGACGCCGGCTTGCCTTCGGCCGTTACCGAGTCCTTGCAATCATCATCAGCGGCAACCGCAGGCACGGCAGCCAAAAACGAAAAAGCGGCCGCCATCATGGCCAGCCGCATGCCCAATCTCATATCCATCTTTTTTATCCTGATAGGTCGCTTACGCGCCTCAGCGTGCCGCTTGAGGCTGCGGATACTTGCACGGAATCTGGCGTGATTTTGGGCCGCAGCACGGTATCTCTGCGCTTGCCGTCGCCTCGTTGCCGCCGCGCTACAGCTGCACCCGGTTAAGGCCAAGATATCGCTCGACAACCTTGCGCATCAGCGGCGTGGGAATTTTGCCCCTCGCGAAGCGGGCGAAATGCGCCAGGCGATGCACGGGATTGCGGAACGATGGTTTTTTCGCTTCGAGCACATTGGCGATCTTCACCGCGACGTCCTGCGGATTGCCGCCATTGGCAGCGACATGCCCGTCGCCCGCGCGGAAGACGTGCTCGCTCCACCGCCGGTAGGCGCTGCCCGACGGCGCGATGCGCGGCGACGCCTGCCAGATGTCGGTGACGTACGGCCCCGGCTCGATCAGCAGCAGCTTGATGCCGAACTGGTCGACCTCGTAGGCAACGGATTCCGCCCAGCCTTCTA
>CALRVN010000001.1:0-28965 GCA_943371625.1 Hyphomicrobium sp. CS1GBMeth3 | reverse complement strand
TGCCAGGCGTAATAAGGGCAGGGCAACCCCCAGGAAATTCCGTTCAGGCGGCGGGTCTGGCAGCCGCTCGACCGTTCCTGGCGCCACCAATTCGACCGCCAGGACGAGGTCGGCCCGTTGCCGGAATGGCACCGCGATGATCCCGAGCCCCCGCACCTCGAGCTTTCCCGAGATCGTTTCAGGGGCGGAGACCTCCAGCCCGCGGTCGGCGCGGTCGATATGCACCCGGTCGTCCGCGACCAGAACGGCCGCTTCCGGAATAAGTAGGGAGGGGGCTAGGGCGAGGCAGCGCAGTGCGAGGTCGGACTTCCCGGAGCCGGACTTACCCATGATCAACGCCGCGGCCGTGCCGATCGCGATCGCCGTACCGTGGTGCGTTTCAGCTCCGTCGCCCAACGGGCGCTCCTCCGCGCTGCCCGGCCGCCGCCATCGGCAGCCGCACCGTGAAACGTGCCCCGCACGGCTTGGCGTCCGGCGACGCATCGCCATCATAGCAGTTCTCGGCAGAAATTTGCCCGCCGTGCGCCAGCACGATCTCGCGCGAGATGGAAAGGCCCAGCCCCGAGTTCTTCCCTCGGCTCGTGTCCGTGGCCGGCCGGTCTGAATAGAAGCGGTCGAAGATGATCTCCAGTCGATCGTCGGGGATGCCGGGGCCTTCGTCCTCGACCACGATCTCGACCGATGGGGCGGCAACGCGCGTCTTCACCGTCACCGTGCCGCCATCGGGCGAGAACGAGATGCCGTTGTCGATGAGATTGGTCATCACCTGACCCAGCCGCCCTTCGTCGCCCTTGACGCAGAACGCGCCTGCGAACGGCTCCGGCTCCGCATTCAGCTCGAGCGAGCGTTTGTCGTCGCCGATGATGTCGCGGAAAATGCCGACTACGTTCCGCAGCATTGTCGTCACATCGATCGGACGCATCTCCTTGCGCGCCAGCTCCGCGTCGAGGCGTGAGGCATTGGAGACATCCGTGATGAGCCGGTTCAGGCGCTTCAATTCGCCCTGGATCTGCGCCACGAGGTGAATGCGCTCTTCCTCGGTCTTCGCGTACCCAAGCGATTCCGCCGTCGAGCGAGCCGCCGTCAGCGGGTTCTTCAATTCGTGCGCGACGTCGGCCGCGAACTTCTCGCTCGCCTCGATGCGCCGGCACAGTGCGCCTGTCATCGCCTGGAACGCCGACGCCATCTGCGCCACCTCATCGGTGCGATCGGTGAACTGCGGCAGCCGAGTGCGCGCCTCGATGTTCTCGCTGACGAGTTCCGCCGCCGCAGATAGCCGCCGGATCGGACCCGCGACCGTGCGCGCAAGCAATAGCGAAGTCACCACCGACGCGAGCAGGGCGATCGCCGCGAGGATCAGGATGACGACCCGTTCCTCTTTCAGAATCTTGTCGATCTGGCCTGGACGCGTCGACAGCAGCAACACGCCCTGCACCTCGCCGAAGCGGCGGATGGGCAGTGCGAACGACACGATCTGCTCGCCCTTGCCGTTGAGCAGCAGCATGTCCTTTTCTTCGCCGTTGAGCGCCGCCTGGATCTCCTTGTAGGCCCGGCCGTTGCCGGTGCCGATCTCCTGGTAGACCGGCAGAGGCTCCTTGAAGAGATAGCGCGTTATGCGCGTCCAGACGTTCTGCGTCGGCTTCGTCTCACCATCGCTGGGTTCGTTGCGCATGGCCGCCCACTTGGCGAGCGTCTGCGCCGTGTCGACGACAAGCGTTCCATCGCGTCCGTAAATGCGCGCGCGCGTATTCGTCGGCTGGATCAGCTTGCGCAGGATCGGCGTCACTTCCTCGGGATGGATCGACAGCTCGAACTCGGCGAGGCCGTCGTAGGGGAAGCTGCTCGAGTTGCTCGGCCCGGAAGAGCGGCCACTGTCGGGAATTGCGTTGGGGTCGATGATGATTTGCTCGCGCACCACCTTGGCGTTCGCTGCAATCGCATCTGCGATGATCTTGCCCTGCGTCTTCAGCGCGTCGAGCTTGGCGTCGATCAGCCAGGTATGGAACCAGCCGAGGTAGAGAATGCCCCCAACGAGAATGAAAAATCCCATCAGGTTGGAGATGAGGATGCGTCGAAGGAGGCTCGCCGAGAAGAACCGCACGATTGCCTGACGGCCAAACCACGCCTGCACCGGCGCGAACGCCCGCGGCGCCGCCGCCCCGACGGGTTCGACGCGCGCAGCGACGTTCTGGGCCCCAAGCGCGACTGCGCTCATGGTTCGCCGCGTCGCGCGCATGCTCTTCCTGAAAGTGCCTGAGGCCGCCTCGGTGCTGGCTCCGAACGCCGAGCTCAACGCCTTCGATATCGACGCCGCCGCTCCAGCCGCTCCGCGTGCCAGTCGGTTGGTGCCACTTGTCCCGGCAGCCCAGATGTCGGTCGCAAAGCCCTTGAGGCCGGCAAAACCGCTCGACAACTGCCGCTGCTCGGATCGCTCCGTTCCGAGCGTCATGCCCCCTCCGCGCCTCAAGCTTCCTTGAAGCGGTAGCCTACGCCGTACAGCGTCTCGATGACATCGAAGTTGTCATCGACCTGCTTGAACTTCTTGCGCAGACGCTTGATGTGGCTGTCGATGGTGCGGTCGTCGACATACACCTGATCGTCATAGGCAGCGTCCATGAGCGCATCGCGCGTCTTGACGACGCCGGGACGCTGCGCGAGCGCCTGCAGGATGAGGAACTCGGTGACCGTCAGCGTGACCGGCTTGTTGTCCCAATGGCAGTTATGGCGTTCCGGATCGAGCTTCAGCTTGCCGCGCTCGAGCACGCGTGCAGCTTCGACCTCCGGCGTGGCGCCCGGCTCTTTCGGCTGGAAGCGGCGCAGGACCGCCTTCACGCGCTCGACGACGAGACGCTGCGAGAACGGCTTGGCGACGTAATCGTCGGCGCCCATCTTGAGCCCGAACAACTCGTCGATCTCCTCGTCCTTCGAGGTGAGGAAGATCACCGGCATGTCGGAGCGCTGGCGAACGCGGCGCAGCAGCTCCATCCCGTCCATGCGCGGCATCTTGATGTCGAAGATGCCGAGGTCTGCTGGATCTTCGGTGAGTGCTTCGAGCGCCGACACGCCGTCGTTATAGGTGCGCACCTTGTAGCCTTCCGCCTCCAGCGCCATGCGCAGCGACGTGAGGATGTTGCGCTCGTCATCAACGAGAGCGATCGTGCTTTTTTCTTTCATCATGTCCCGACCCTGCGGCAGAGGAGCACCCCTGCGCGCTTTATGGCTCCAAGGTGTATCAATTGTGGCGGAGCCAATTTCGTGATTTCTGTCTGAACGTTATCTGAATAGGTTACGCACAGGAAGCTTGGAGGCCAGCATGTCCGTCGAAGAGGGATCGAAACAGGTACTTTCACCTGTTAAGGAAACCGCCGCCATCGGCCGCACATTGGTTCGTGCCGCTCAAAAGGCCGCGCTGGGCACCCTGCTGCAACCATCGGGCCATCCTTACGCCTCGCTGCTCCTGACCGCAACTGAGCCTGACGGCACCCCACTTTTCCTCATTTCTAAACTGGCGCTGCACACGAAAAATCTAGCTGTGGACGATCGCGCCACCCTGCTGATCGACGGCACGGGCAGCGACGAAGACCCGCTGGCCGGTGCTCGCATCACCCTCATCGGTACCGCCCGCCCTACCACGAGTGCGACCGCACGTCGCCGCTATCTCGCCCGCAATCCGGTCGCTGCGGGATACGCTGACTTCCCGGATTTCTCATTTTTCGCATTCGATATCACCAGCGCGCACTTCATCGGCGGTTTCGGTCGCATCGTCGATATTCCGCGGTCGGATTTGCTGGTCGATCTCACGGGCGCTGAAGCGCTCGTCGAAACCGAGCCCGGCATCATCGAGCACATGAACGACGACCACGCCGACGCGATCGAGCTCTATGCAACCAAGCTGCTCGGCGGCGCGCCCGGTTCTTGGCGCATGTCAGGCATCGATCCCGAAGGCGCTGATCTCGTGCTAGGCGCACGCGCGCTGCGTCTGCCGTTTGCTTCCCGCATCACCAATGGCGAGGAAGCGCGCAAGGAACTCGTGCGTCTCGTGGGGCAGGCACGCAGCCAGGCGGCCTGAATGTTTCACCGTGAAACAATTGGATTGGCGCCAGCTCGACGCTGGCGCCCATCCGCGTAATTACGGAGCCGGTGGCGTTGGCGGCGGCGTGGTGGGTGTAGCCGGCACAGTGGCCGGTGTTGCGGCCGGCGGTGCCGCGACCGTGGTCGGGCTCTGGGTCGAGTAGTAGATCAGGCCGAGCACGACGAGCGCAGCCAGCACGAGTATGATCGCTCTTTGGTCCATTTTTCTTCCTCCGCGCAATTGTTCTGAATTATCCCAATGCGGACAATTCTAGCACGGAGATTGCCATCCCTGGCAAAGGCCGCGTTGCGCACGCCTGCGCGCGACCGCCGAGAGCGCCGATACCCTTGATCGCCATCCGAAATCTTCCGGCTGCGCCATCGACGTCATCCTCGGCTTTATGCCGAGGACTGGGCCATCCGCGACCTCCAGTCTCGATTTGGGCGTTGCTGGCGGCCAAGCCGCGAACCCTTACTCGCTCGTCGAGGCGTGCTGGCGTGCCAGGCGGCTCGCGGCGGAAACCTGCTTCTGCACCTGGCCAATGGTGGTGACGACGTCCTTGTCGCTTGCACCGTTGAGGCATGCGCCTACAGCCGGCAGAGAGTAGAAAGCGGTGTTGTGGTGCAAAGGATCGATCAGGACGCTGACCTTGACCGTGACCGCGTGGTGGTTGGCGGCATGCAGCGCCCGGGCAAACGGCGCCTGATATTTGAATGGCGCGGCCTGATCGTTCGGATCGCCGATGATAAACACTCGGCGGCCGGGCACCTCCGCCACGCCGTCGACATGGGCCGATGGGTCATACTGTGTCGTGGTGGCCCTTGCATTTGACCCGGACATGCCCCTCGCGATCAGAAAATCGCGCTGACGGTCGATGATGTTGAAGGGACCGGAGCCCAGCACCGCGCAGGCGACATCGGTGCGGCCGAGTGTCAACAATCCCGCTGAGACAGCAGAGCCTCCTGACTGTCCGACGAGCCCGATCGTTTTGATCCCGAGGCGTTGTTTCAGGATGTCGATCGCCCCGTACATGACGGCCAACTCGTGATCGCTGCCGTGTTGTCCGTGGTTGCCCGAAGATCCCTCGACGCCGATACGCCCGAGCTTGATGTAGCGGACCCGATGCGCGTTCGTTAGGCTCTGCAAGGCCTGCATCTGCTTCGGAATGTAGGCCATGGTTTTGCGCGGATCATTGGCTTTTTCCGGCGAAACGTCGCCGGCGAGGTAGAAAACCGCTGCGGGCCGGTTCTCAAATCCCTTCGTGACCCGGTAGGCGATGCATTCGCTGCCCGACGACGTCGGGACGAAAATGCGGCCCGGCTTCGATTCGCAGAGTGATCGAGAACGTCCCTCGGCGACGAGGACGGGCTTGTACGACGAGGCCAACGAGGCCTGCATTTCGGCATACGCTGGAAAGGAACCCAAGCCGGAGGCTGCGATGATCGCTGTGCCACACAAGAGTTTGCGCATATTCATGTCCCTCGCCCTAGATGCAGGCATTGCATGAAGAGGCATATGCGGGAGTCTTGGCCTCCTGCGCTGTTACGCGCGTTACACGCCGTTAGTCTTTGCGCTTCGCCGACGATAGGGAGAGAGAGGAGGCCTACTTGAAATCGTCGAGCGTCAGGAGCGCCGTCAGCTCGAGACCCGCCGCGACGAAAGCATCACCTGCACCCTCCTGCCGGTCGAGCACGGTGACGACGCCGACGACCTCCGCGCCCGCTTCCCGCACGAGCTCCGCCGCCTTGATCGCCGACCCGCCCGTTGTCGTCACGTCCTCGACGATGACCACGCGCCGGCCCTCGAGCGTCTCGCCGTCCGGCAGCCCCTCGATCAGGCTCTTGGTGCCGTGATCCTTCGCCTGCTTGCGCACAAAGAACGCGTTGACCGGCTCGCCGCCCGCGCCATGGCTCACCGCCGCCACCGCCGACGCGATCGGCACCGCGCCCATCTCCAGCCCGCCGACGAGGTCGACCTTCTTGCCCGCGATGGCGCGCATGATCAGCGTCGCAATCAGGTGCGCGCCCTCGGCATCCAGCATCGTCGGCTTCATGTTGAAGTAGTAGGTCGAGGTCCGCCCCGACGCGAGCTTCACCTCGCGCCCCGACTGAAACGAGCGCGCCTTGACGATGTCGATGAGACGCGCCTTCTGCGCCGCCTCGTTGCCGCCTGCCGACATTTCGCCGCCCTTTCCCGTCTGCCCTATCGGCTTGCGCAATCGCCCGACTGCGCTATCAGTGTCAAGCCCGCGCGGCCCCCGCAGCGGCGAATATCCCTCCGCCTTATGGGCTTGCGAGCGCTAAGCGATGAGCTTCCTTTCCTCGACGCTGCAACGTCTCGAGTGCGACAGCACCGCTTTCCTCGCTAAGCTCGCCGCCCGCCCGCGCCTCGCCGCGGCCGCGCTTCTCGCGCTGGCGGTCTTCGCATACCTCCCCGGCGTGCTGCTGCTGCCGCCCGTCGATCGCACCGAGATCGTCTACGCGCAAACTTCGCGCGACATGCTGAAGCGCCACGACTACATCGACGCCACCTTCGAGGGCGAGCGCTTCGCCTTCCGCCCCATCGGCATCTACTGGCTGCAGATCGGCGCCGGCAAGCTGCTCGGCCACGACGCGCGCCACGCCATTGCCACCTACCGCCTGCCCTCGCTCATCGCCGGCATTCTGTCCGTGCTCGCGCTGTGGTGGCTGACGCGTCCCGTGCTGGGTGAGCGCCGCGCCATCATCGCCGCCGCGCTGTACGCCGTCACGCCGATCGTCGCGCTGCAGGCGAGCCTGTCGATCCCCGAAGGCCCGCTGCTTCTCTCCATCGTCGTCGCGCAGTGCGCGCTGCTGCTCCTTTACTGTGCGCCCGAAAGCGACCGCGAGAATGCAACCTGGCTCGCCGCCGCGTTCTGGGTCGCGCTCGGCTTCGGCATGCTGCTCAACGCGCTCGCCGCGCCGATCCTCTCGCTCACTACGATCATCGCGCTCTACGTCTTCGACCGCCGCATCGATTGGCTCAAGCGGCTGCGCCCGCTGTGGGGCATCCCGTTGATGCTCGCCATCGCCGCGCCGTGGATCATCATCCGCGCCCACTTCGACGGCGTGCCGTTCTCCGGCCTGACGTGGGGCGAGTTCATCCGCGCCCTCGGCGGCGCCCAGGACATGAAGTGGAAGGCCGCGCCGCTCACCTTCACCGCCGCGCTGCTGCTCGGCTTCATGCCCGGCGCGCTGCTCCTCGTGCCCGCGCTCAAGGGGCTTTGGCAAAACCGCGAAGCAGCTTTGCAGCGCTTCCTCTTCAGCTGGATCGTCGGCTACTGGATCTATCTCGAGCTGATCGCCTCCAAGCCCGCGCTCTACACCGTGCAGGCGATGTTCCCCGCCGCAGCCGCCGCCGTCGCGCTGGCGCTGGATCGTGGGCTGCCGGAGGCGGCCAACCAAAACGGCAAGCTCGCCATCCCGCCCCTCAGCCTGCGCCTGCCCTGGTGGCTGGTGCTTCCTGGAACCGTCGCGCTGTTCGCCGGCATCCTCGCCGTCTCCGGCGTCGCCCCGAGCATTGTCGTCGTCCTCGGCGCGCTGCTGATCACCGCCGTCTTCACGCTCGCCGCGCTCGCCATGCGCGACGGCCTCGCCGCCGCCTGGCTCACCACCAGCATTGCCGGCTTCGCCGTGTTCATCGCCTTCACCTTCGCCGTGCTCATGCCGCACATCCGCATGGCTTGGCCCGCGCCGCGCATCGCCGAAGCCATCGCCCCGCTGCGCCGCTGCGTCACCGGCCCCGTCGGCGTCGCCGGCTTCCGTGAGCCCTCGACCACGTTCGTCCTGGGGCACGACGCGGACTCGAGCATCGATCAGATCGCCGGTTGGATGGCCGGTGGAGATGACGCCATCGCCATCGTCGAGGACCGCTACCAGCCCGACCTCGCCAAGGCACTCGCGGCCCGCTCCGCCACGCCGGCCGCGCGCGTCGGCTGCGTCGAAGCCTTCAACGTCATGCGCGGCTGCCCGCTGCACTTCTCGATCTACGCAACCGGTCCCGACCCGCTCGATCCCGGCTGCCGCGTCGAGCAGCGCTTCGCCTGCAAGTCCCCTGTACCCGCCGCCACCGACACCTCCTCCCGCTGCCGGTGAGCTTCGATCAAGACCCCTCTTGGCCCGCGAAGCGGGCATGGGGCCAAGGGCCCCCGCGCCTTAGGCGCGGCCGTCCCCTTGCGCAACAATCGCCGCATACAAAGCTTCTATCAACTCGTGTCAGCCAAAACTTGAGCCCACACCTCCGAAGCGCTACATCGCTTTCAAAGCCCGTTAGCACTCCCACCAGAAAGGTCGCCCCATGGACACCCCTGGCACCGCGTTCAACCCCGAATCCCCGCCCGACCTGATCGCCTCGCAGTGGTTCAACTCCGAGCCCCTCAGCCTCAAGAAGCTCAAAGGCAAGGTCGTCGTCCTCGTCGCCTTCCAGATGCTCTGCCCCGGCTCGCTGCGCCACTCGCTGCCCCAGGCCGGCCGGATCGCCCGCGCCTTCTCGCGCGACGAGGTTGAGGTCATCGGCCTGCACATGGTGTTCGAGAACCACGCCGACATGTCGCCCGGCCAGCTCGAGCCCTTCCTCAAGACCGAGCACATCGAGATCCCGATCGCCGTCGACGCGCAGGACGCATCCGGTCTCCCCAAGACCATGGAAGCCTACGGCATGCAGGGCACGCCGACGCTGCTCATCTACGACCGCCAGGGCCGTCTGCGCCGTCACTATCTCGGCGCGGTCGAGGATGTCCGCCTCGGCGCCGAGATCATGGCGCTGTGCATCGAGGACAAGAAGGCGCCGCGCGAAGCCGCCATGGAAATCGAGAAGAAGCTGCACGCCGCGCTGGTCGATCCCAACGAGCATCACCACCACGATCATGGCGACGGTTGCGGCTGCGGCCACGATCATGCGCACGACCACGGCCATGACCACGCGCATGCTCATTCGCATGGCGCCGACCACAAGCACGAGCACGGCCACGAAGGCTGCTGCGGCGGCCACGATCACCACGGCCACGAGCACACGCACACCCACGGCGAAGGCTGCGGCTGCAAGCACTGAGTTACGCGAGCAGCGTTTTCTCTTGTCATCCCGGGGCTTGTCCCCGGGATCCATCTCTCCGCAATTGTCGGCACAAGATGTGGGCTGGATCCCGGCAACGAGTGCCGGGATGACATCCGGGGCGCGCTGACTGCCCACGCCTTCAATCCGCCCCCCGAATCACGTCATGGTCGCGCATGCAAGTCGAGTCGGAGACTCGCAAGCATCGTCGAGACGAAGTCTCGCAAGTGCGGAGCCTGAGCCATGATCGAGCGCGTGACGGATGGAGACGACAGCGGCGAAGCCCACGGCGACGCTGACGCCCGCGAGCGCCGGAGCAAATCTTCCAAGCCGAAGCCCGCCGCCTTCGACAAGAAGACCATCGCCCTCGTCTACGACTTCGACGGCACGCTCTCCCCGCGCCCGATGCAGGACTACACCTTCCTGCCCAAGATCGGCATCGACCCCGACGCGTTCTGGAAGGAATCGAACGACATCGCCCGCCGCGAAGGCGCCGACAGCCTCATCTCCTACATGCGCCTCATGTACCGCAAGGCGAAGGAGAAGGGCGTGCGCATCGACCGCGCCGACCTCGTCGCCCAGGGCAAGAACGTCGAGCTGTTCGAGGGCGTCGAGCAGTGGTTCGGCGAGATCGAGAACTACATCAAGCTGCGCGCCGAGACGCAGGGCATCACGCTGCGCCACTACGTCGTCTCCGCCGGCCTCGTCGAGATCATCGAGGGCACGCGCATCCGCCACCACTTCCACAACGTCTTCGCGTCCGAATACTGGTTCGACGCCTACGACCTGCCGTACCCCAAGCGCGTCATCACCGACACCGGCAAGACGCAGTACCTGTTTCGCATCAACAAGGGCATCGAGGATCAGGGCCAGGGCATCAACGAGCACATGGACGAGGGCAAACGCCCGATCCCGTTCTCGAACATGATCTACTTCGGCGACGGCGACACCGACGTGCCATCGATGGCCGTGATGCGCAAGAACGGCGGCCATGCCATTGCCGTGCACACGCCCGGCAAGGCGCGCGAGAAGTGCGTCGAGCTGTTCAAGGCGGGGCGTTGCGATTTCTTCGCGCCGGCGGACTACCGCCGCGGCTCGGAATTGTTCAAGCGCACGTGCCTGCTCTTGGATCGCGTCCTCGCCGACATCCGCGTCCACGAAGAAGCCTGGCAGCTCGGCCGCGAGGTGAAGTAAGACTATGACTTCGGTTGCGAATGTCGAAAAGGCCCACACGGTAGTTTACCACTACACTACACAGCGTGGTCTCGAAGGCATTTTGAGAAGTCAAAGCCTTCACGCAACGCACTACAAGCATTTGAACGACCAATCCGAACTATCGATTTTGAAGTCGAAACTTGAGGCCGATTTCGGGCCTCACATACACGAGTTCGCGCAGCGATTTGCTGTTGAGCATCCAAAGTTTCAGACGGACGTAGTTGATGCTGGCGATTTGGATAGCTTCGTGGCGGCCGAATGCGCAAACGCAACTCGCATACTCTATAATGTGACCTTAGGCGTCGACCGAGATCGAAAGTACTTCGATCCCTATATACTATCTTTCTGCAGTCATGATAGCGACTATGAGAAAGACAACGGCCTACTGAGCCAGTGGCGCGGCTACGGCAGTGGGGGTGGCTACGCAATTGTAATAAATACGGCCGGATTGGTCGAAGCGTTTACGCGCGAAGCTACCCATAGTGCTTTCACGTCAGCCTTCTTCGGAGATATCATATATGATGACGACGCCAAGGGGTTCGATGCCGAGTTTGGTGATTTGCCGGGGGTTTGTAAATGCCGTGGCGCGTTATAAACATCGCGGCTTCAAAGAAGAGCGTGAAGTGCGCGCAGTGTTTTCAGTAATTTCAAGCGCGGACAAAGAGGAGTACCGCCTCGCTGAACCGGAAGCTTATGCCGTCATCGCTGATCGAGACATAAAAAACGTCCAATTCCGGAAAGGATTGGTCCCTTACATAGCCCTTATGGAGGGTCACGGCAGCGCGTTGCCGATAGAGAAGATCATTGTTGGCCCGCACAAAGATAAGCTGCAAAGAAAAGACCATCTTGACGCCTACCTGAGAAACGCAAATTTGAAGATAGAGACGAGGGTCTCCGAGACTCCCTTCGCGTGATAGATCTCGGCGACATTGGGTTGGCCCGCACCACACCTGCCCGCACTCGGCGGCATTCCGATGCTTCGCATCGCGGCTGAAGCCGCCGCGCGCCGTCGTCGTGCCGAAGGCGCGCGAACAAAGACGGCGCGCAGGAATGCCGCCGAGTGCGGGCAGGATCATTGCGCGAGCGTAAGGTGTGACTCAGTCGAGCCCGCCACGTCCCACCGCTCCAACCCTACTTCGCCGCCACCGCCCCGCCCGCAAACATGCGCATGAAGCTCTCGATCAGCGGCGCATCGACATACTCATCGACGCGCACCACCTGCTCGTCGCGCACAGTCACCACCGTGCGCATTTGGCCCATGAGCAATTCGCGGCTCGCCTTGTGGCGAAAAATCAGCTCGACGCGCGCGCGCACCTTCTGGCCGTCGGCGCCGAGGATGCGCGGAATATAGACGAGGTAATCGAACACCTCGCGAATGCCCATCATCTTGGCATTGACGGCATCCCAGCCGACGGTCTCGCCGCCGAGAAGTATCGCTTCCGGCATGACGTTCAGCGTGTAGACGATATCGGGCGCCACCATTGTCGCCATGGTGCCCGCCGGATCTTCGGCCCACCGCGTGAGAAACGTCTGCACAATCTCGGCCGGCGAATTCATCGGTCCCCCGACACCGCTCCACTGTTTGTCTTGGCGTCGCATCCCTACATCTCCTTCTACACGCGGAAGAGGAGAGAGGCGATGCCCACAACGAAAACATGTGCGACGGCCATTTCGGCAATCGGCCTCGCGGCCTCGTTTTTCGCCGCCACCAGCGCCGAAGCGCAGCTTCGTCGCGGCGTCAAACCGTACTATTCGCAAAGTTACGAGACGCGCGGCCCACAGCGCGGCTACGAGGGCTACATCGCGCCGGACTACTACTGCTCCTACAAGCGCTTCCCCAATCGCGAGTGCACCACGGGCAAGGGCGGCAAGCAGCGCTGCCGCGTCGTCAGTTGGCGCCTCGAGCAGACCTGCCAGTGAATTCAGGCAGTAGGCAGTGAGGCAGTCGGCAGTAAAGGTGACGCCCGCTCCCACTGCCTCACTGCCTCACTGCCTACTGCTCCTCCTAACCCCGTTGTGGATAGAACCCGGCCGGCCCACTTGCGGCGCGCCGTTTCGGCTAACCTCTCTCAAGCGATTCTGCGTTGAACCCGCTTTGACCAACGCGGCCCATGCCGCAAGCGCCCGTGTCGCGTTCCCGTGTCTCGTCTCTAGGCGCCGTTAAGAACGCTACCGGGAGGCTACCGATGTTGAGACCCGTTATATTTGCGCTCGTCGCCGCCATTGCTGTGCCCGCCTACGTCGGCCCCGCTGCGGCCACCGACTATTGGGACTGGAGCGTCGGCTCCGGAAGTCCGACGTCGCGTGCCGCGAAGGCCCGCGTCCGGCACGCCAAGCGCATCAGGAAAGAAGAGCCGACGCGTGTCATGGGATACGTGAAACGCGAGGACGAGCTGAAGCTCGCCGGCAAGCCGGAACTGCAGTGCACCGAGAAGGTGCGCGGTCTCGGCACGCAGTGGATCGGCACCGAAGGCGCCATGGACGCCGCCAAGAAAGATTGGATGGAGCGCGTGCGCTACGACTACGGCGAGAGCTTCCTCGATCTGTCGCACGCCAAAGATTTCGTCTCCCGCTGCGGCCGCACCTCCATCGGCGAGACGATGGGACAGGTAATGTATCGCTGCGAGATCGTCGCCCGCCCCTGCAAGGGCGTCATGGCGGAAACGGCGGCCGCGACGAAGTAGTTCGCTGCGCGATCTTCGATGGGCGGTGCAGAGACTCTCTGCGCCGCCTTTCTCGTTTGCCGCGACGACACTTCACTCAGCAGGGCGCTCGAAGAGCGGCATGCTCAGGGGCCAAGGGCCCCCGCGCCAAATGGCGCGGCCATCCACTCGCGAAACGGGCGTCGCTTAACAAGCTTCTCTCCACTCGCGTCACTAGCTAAAGCGAAACTTATTCCCGAGTTGAGCGTTTCCCCCCTAACATCGCTTGCTACGCCTGAAGGAGACCGACGCATGTCCATCGACGATCCGCTGCAACGCCCGCTCACGCGCGTGCGGCAGGGTAAGCTGATCGCCGGTGTGTGTGGCGGCTTGGCGAGATGGCTGGGTTGGGATCCGACGCTGGTGCGGCTGGGCTACGTCATTCTGACCGTGCTGTCGGTCGGGTTTCCCGGCGTCCTGATCTACATCCTGCTTTGGATTTTGATGCCCCAAGACCCCGTCTAGATTTCTGTCATCCCGGGCGAAGCGAGCGCATGCGAGCAAGACCCGGGACCCAGCGTAAGGCCCGGCGAAGCCTCAAAAGAGCTTCGAGATCACTTTCCAGAAAACTTGGCGATCACGATCTGCGTGTCGCCGTAGGTACGCGTGTCGACTTCTTCGAACGCCGATGGCATGGCAACGGCAACGCCCGCGCGCTCTTCCAGCACGACAGTCGCGCCGGACACGAGCCATCCGCCATCCGTCAGCGCCGTGAGCGCCTTTTCGCCCAGCCCGTGTCCGTACGGCGGATCAAGGAATGCGAGGCCGAACGGTGCGACCGTCCCCGCCGGTCCGAGGTCCGTCGCATCGCGCCGAAAGATGCGCGTGACACCAGTCAGGCCAAAAGTCTCGACGTTGGTACGGATGAGCCCCCGCGCCTCCGCCTCGTTGTCGACGAAAAGGCAGAACGCCGCCCCGCGCGATATGGCTTCCAGTCCAAGCGCGCCGGTGCCTGCAAATAGATCGATGACGCGCGCACCGTCGAGCGACAAGCCCTCGACGCCGTGCGCGAGAATGTTGAACAGGCTCTCGCGCACGCGGTCGGCGGTCGGACGCAGACCCTCGTGCTGCGGGCTCGCGATGGCGCGCCCCCGCAGCGTCCCGCCGACGATCCTCATGCCTTTTCGGGCCGCTTGGCGTTGCGGATTTTGCGCAGCGCGCGCTTCTCGTCCGCCACCTCGTTGAGGTTCAGCTCAGCCGCGAGCCGCGCCCCGAGCTGATCCGACAGCACGTGCCGCTTCACCGGCTCCACCTCGCCCGGCTTCAGGTCGAGCAGCTGGAACGGCCCGTACGAGATGCGGATCAGGCGGTTCACCTCCACGCCGAGGTGGGCAAGGATTCGCCGCACCTCGCGGTTCTTGCCTTCGCGCAGCGCCACAGTCACCCAGGCGTTGGCACCCTGCACGCTGTCGAGCGTCGCCTCGATCGGCCCGTAGCGCACCCCTTCGATCTCGATGCCGTCTTTCAGCTTGTCGAGGTCGGCCTGTGACACGCGACCGTGCGCGCGCACGCGGTAGCGGCGCAGCCATCCCGTGGCCGGCAGCTCCATGTGGCGCGCCACCGCGCCGTCGTTGGTGAGCAGCAGCAGCCCCTCGCTGTTGAAGTCGAGCCGTCCCACCGAGATGACGCGCGGCATATCCTCGGGCAGCGACTGGAACACCGTCGGCCGTCCCTGCGGATCGTTGTGCGTCGTGACGAGCCCGCGCGGTTTGTAGTACCGCCACAGGCTCGGCGGCTCTGCCGTCGGCAGCTGTTTGCCGTCGACCAGCACCTTGTCCCTGGGACCGATCTCGAACGCCGGCGTTTTCAGAACCTTGCCGTTTACGTTGACGCGCCCCTCGGCGATCCAGCGCTCCGCCTCGCGCCGCGAGCAGAGCCCCGCCCGCGCCATGGCCTTGGCGATGCGCAGCGGCTCGTCTGCCCCCGCGGGCGCCGCAGTTGCCGCCGGCTTGCCGCCGGGCTTCCCCGCCTTGCCGCCCGGCTTCCGCAATGGCCGGGGCGGCAGCTTCCGCCCCGGTTTGGCATCGGAAACAGCCCGTTTCTCGGGCACCGGCTTGCCACCGGGCCGTTGGGGCTGCTTATTTGCCGCCTTGGCGCCCCGATTGCCGTCCGGCTTGCCAGGCTTGCGCGATCGCGGTCGTTTGCTGAATCGTACTGAGGGCATGGATTTTTCGGATGAAGGTTGGATTGGCCCCCTTATGACACCGGAGCGCGATCAGGGCCACATGCTGCGCGCGCTATCCGAAGCCGAAGCAGCGGCGGCGCGGGGTGAGGTGCCGGTCGGCGCCGTGATCGCCGGTCCCGACGGGGCCTTGCTGGCCGCCGCAGGCAACCGTACGCGCGAGCTCGCTGATCCGACGTCGCACGCCGAGATGCTTGTCATCCGCGCCGCCTGCGCCGCGCTCGGCATGGAGCGGCTCACCGGCTGCGATCTCTACGTGACGCTCGAGCCCTGCCCTATGTGCGCTACGGCCATCTCCTTTGCGCGCATCCGTCGCCTCTACTACGGCGCCTTTGATCCCAAGGGCGGCGGCGTCGAGAACGGCCCGCGCATCTTCGCTCAGTCAACCTGCCATCACGCGCCGGAAGTTTATCCCGGCATCGCTGAGGCCGACGCGAGCCGGCTGCTCAAAGCTTTCTTCCTAGCCAAGCGCTAGCGCCGCGCGCTCGCGATTCGCTCGCCGCGCGAGCGCAGAGACTCCGGCAACCGGAAGTCTTCATGCTTCTTTAAATCTTGATTTAACGTCTAATGACTATCTTAGCACTGTCATAGGACTTCACTTTCTTCACGCGACATCTCGTTTTCAAGCGCGCCGATCATCCCCCACAAACAGGACAACAAATGTTTGCTCGAGACTCCGTCGAGAAATCCATTTTGGCTGCGATTAGCAAATCGCAGGCGGTCATCGAGTTCGATCTGATGGGGAAGATCCTCGACGCGAACGAAAACTTCTGCCGGGCCGTGGGCTACGAGCCGGCCGAGATCATCGGTCGCCAGCATTCCATCTTCGTCGAGCCGGACTACGCCGCGAGCGCCGAATATCGCGATTTCTGGGGCAAGCTCGCACGCGGTGAATTCGACCGGCGGCAGTACAAGCGCATCGCCAAGGGCGGCCGTGAGATCTGGATCGAGGCCGCTTACAACCCGGTGATGAGCGGCGGCAAGCCGGTGAAGGTCGTGAAGATCGCGACCGACATCACCGCTCAGAAACTCAAGTCCATGGAGGACGCGGGCAAACTCGCCGCGCTGTCGCGCTCGCAAGCCGTGATCGAGTTCACGCCCACCGGCGACATCCTCACGGCCAACGACAACTTCTGCGCCGCCGTCGGCTATCAGCTCACCGAGATCCAGGGCCGTCACCATTCGATGTTCTGCGATCCGGCCTACGCCAACGCGCCGGCCTACAAGCAGTTCTGGACCGACCTTGCGGGCGGCAAATTCCAGTCTGACGAGTTCAAGCGCATCGGCAAGGGCGGCCGCGAGATCTGGATCCAGGCGACTTACAATCCGATCGTCGACGAGCAGGGCAAGGTGTTCCGCGTCGTCAAGTTCGCGACCGACATCACCGCGCGCGTCAATGCCGTCGAGGCACTGGCGACGGGCCTGCGCGATCTCGCGCACGGCAATCTCGAGCACCGCATCACCGAGGCATTCCCGGCCAACATCGAAAAGCTGCGCGTCGACTTCAACGAGTCGGTGGCAAAGCTAGACGAGGTCGTCTCGGAGATCGGCGCCTGCGCCGCCGCGATTGCCGCCGCCGCCGATCAGGTGCGCTCCGGCGCCGACGATCTGTCGCGTCGCACCGAGCAGCAGGCCGCATCCGTCGAGCAGACCGCAGCCGCGCTCGACCAGATTTCCACGACGTCCGCCGATTCCAGCCGTCGCGCCGAGGAAGCCGGCCGCATGGTCGACGAGACCCGCGGCAACGCCGAACGTTCGGGCCAGGTTGTCACCGAAGCCATCACGGCAATGAGTGCCATCGAAGGCTCGTCCAGCGAGATCAGCAACATCATCGGCGTCATCGACGAGATCGCCTTCCAGACCAACCTGCTTGCACTCAATGCCGGCGTCGAAGCCGCGCGCGCCGGCGATGCCGGCAGGGGCTTCGCCGTCGTGGCTCAGGAGGTCCGCGAGCTGGCGCAGCGCTCGGCTCGGGCGGCCAAGGAGATCAAGGGCCTCATCACCAAGTCCGGCGAGCAGGTGAAGAAGGGCGTATCGCTCGTCGGCCGCACCGGCTCCGTGCTCGAGCAGATCGTCACCCAGGTGAAAGACGTGAGCAACAACATCGGTGCCATCGTCAAGGCCGCGCACGAGCAGGCGGCCGGCATCAAGGAAATCAACGTCGCCGTCGGTACCATCGACCAGGGCACGCAGAAGAATGCCGCCATGGCCGAGGAATCCACCGCTGCCAGCCACTCGCTGGCCGGTGAAGCCGACAAGCTGAACGATCTGTTGGGCCGGTTCAAAACCAAAGGCCTGGCTAAAGCCGCATCGGCTGCCCGCGGACCTGCGCCCGCGCGCTCCACCGATCGACCCACCCAATCGCCGGCATGCAACATGACCAACAAGGTGGCGCGCGCATTCTCCAACGGCAGCGCCGCCGTCAAATGGGAAGACTTCTGAACATGGCATCGTTCACCGGCGCCGCCAACGGAATGGGCGAGACCCTCGACATCATCGCCTTCCGTCTGCGCGATCAGGAGTTCTGCGTAAAGACGACCACCATCCGCGAGATCCGCGGCTGGGCTCCGTCGACTCCGATCCCGCACGCCCCGCCCGAGGTCGTCGGCGTCATGAATTTGCGCGGCGCGATCATTCCGATCATCGACCTCGCGTACAAGCTCGGAATGCAGAGCACCGAGGCCGACCAGCGCAGCGCCATCGTGGTCGCCGAGGTGCACACGATGGTCGTCGGCCTGCTCGTCGACCGCGTCTCCGACATTCTCACGGTCTCGGCCAGTCAGATTCAGCCGATACCGGAAGTGGCCGCTTCCGGGAGCAGCAGCTATTCCGAAGGCATCATCACCCACGGCGACAGCATGATCTGCTTCCTCAACCTGTCGCGCATGTTCCACGAAAAGGAAATGGATAGCCTCGCAGCCTAAGCCGCCCGCGCTAGGCTTTCGCCGGGCGGCGGCGCTTCAGCAGGGGACGCCGCGTCCGCTTCCGGGCCGTGGTGGGCGGCGGTAGCGCCTCCAACGGCTCAGCTAGAGACAGCGTCTCAGCCTCGAGCAGACGCCCCAGCTGCGCCTTGACGCGCTCCTTGGCCGGTTCGGCCGCAGCAAGGATTTCATCGACCTTCAGGAAGTCGAGGATCTGGAAGCGGCTGGTCCCTGCGTCGATGTAGAGATCGGGTTGGATGGTGCGCAGCTTTTCCCGGATGATCGAGCGCTCGAAGATGAAGTTGGCCGCAAACAGCGTCTCCCACGCTTTCGGCACTTGCTGGCCCGGGCGCCGCACCGGAGCGCCGCTCGCATCGACCGCGACCGTCAGATCGGCGTCGTCGGCGACGATGTCGAACGGCAGCGGATTGACGAGACCACCGTCTATCAGCACGCGCCCGTCGATCACCATCGGCTGAAAGATCACCGGCAGCGCCATGCTTGCGGCAACCGCCGGACGCAGCGCGCCACTGGAGAAAACCACCGATTCCTGCTCGTAGAAATCCGACGCCACGATCTTAAGCGGGATCGAGAGATGCGCGAAGTCGCGTGCGATACGCGGCGGCATTACGATGTCGAGCAGCTTCTCCGCCGACAGGAAAGCGGGTCGCGGCGCGAACGCGTTCAAGAGTCCGCCCTTGTTGCGCACGCGCGCCGAATAGAGATCCCGCACCAGGTCGAGACGCTTCTTCAACACTTCCTGCGTGTGCGCGCGAATCTGCTTGCCGCTCAAGCCTGAAGCATACGCCGCCGCGAAGATGGCCCCAATCGAGGTGCCCGCAATTACCTTAGGCCGGATGCCGAGTTCGTCGAATGCTTCGAGGATCGGAATGTGAGCAAGCCCGCGCGCACCACCGCCTCCGAGCGCGAGCGCGATGCTCGGGCCGCCAGACCCGTTCGTCGGCAGAGCGGTAGACTGAGATACCGGCGCGTCCTTCATTTACGCGTCCGCCTTTTCCCGCGCCACCGCGCGCCAGCCGATATCGTGACGATAAAACCCGCCCGGCCAGTCGATCCGCGCAGCGGCTGCATAGGCGCGTGCCTGCGCCTCAGCCACAGTCTTGCCGCGCGCACTGACGTTGAGCACGCGCCCCCCATGCGCCAGGAGTCGAGCCCCATCGCGCCGCGTTCCGGCGTGGAATATCTCGACGCCTTCGACCGCCGCTGCCTCGTCGAGGCCCTTGATCTCGCTCCCGACCTCCGGCGCCCCTGGATAGCCGTTCGCGGCCATCACCACGGTCAGCGCCGCATCTTCGTGCCAGCGCAGGTCGAACGTGCCGAGGACACCGTCGACCGACGCCAGCAGTGCCGGCAACAGGTCGGACTTGAGCCGCAGCATCAGCACTTGCGTCTCCGGATCGCCGAAGCGGACATTGTATTCGATGAGCTTCGGGCCCTCGCTGGTGATCATCAGGCCGGCAAAGAGGACGCCCTTGAAAGGCATGCCACGCTTGGCCATCGCCGCAACCGTCGGCTCGATGATCTCGCGCATGGTGCAGCTGACCATTTCGTCCGTCATCACCGCGGCAGGCGAATAGGCACCCATGCCGCCCGTATTCGGACCCGTGTCGCCGTCCCCGACGCGTTTGTGATCCTGCGCCGCCGCGAGCGGAAGCGCGTGCTCACCGTCGACCAGCGCAAAGAAGCTCGCCTCTTCGCCTTCGAGAAATTCCTCGACGACGACCTCGCTCCCAGCCTTCCCGAACGCGCCGGCAAAGCAGGCGTCGATCGCCGCCTCCGCTTCATCGCGCGTCGTCGCGATCGTCACGCCCTTGCCGGCGGCAAGCCCGTCGGCCTTGATGACGATCGGCAGCTTCTGCTCAGCGAGATAGGCCCTTGCACTCGCGGCATCATCGAAACGGCCGTACGCCGCTGTTGGAATGCCGAACTCCCGGCACAAGTCCTTGGTAAAGCCCTTCGAGCCCTCGAGCTGCGCTGCAGCCTGACGTGGCCCGAAGCACTTGATCCCGGCTGTGGAAAGATCATCTACAATGCCTGCGACCAGCGGCCCTTCGGGTCCCACCACCACGAAGTCGATCGCATTGTCCTTGCAGAAACGGATCACCGCCGTGTGGTCGCCGACGGCAATCGGCACGCACTCGGCAACGTCCGCAATTCCGCCGTTCCCGGGCGCACAGTAGAGTTTCGTTAACAGCGGACTGGCTGCCAGTTTCCAGGCGAGCGCATGCTCGCGGCCTCCGGAGCCGATGAGGAGAACGTTCATTGCTGAGCTTCTCTCGATAGACGGGGACTTTTGCTTTGGCCGGGCCTTGGCCGGGCGCGGACTGATGTATCATCGAATCGGAATGCCACAAACTTTGGGCACAGCGTGAGCCAAGCAGCACCTCAGACACAGGCCGGCGGCAACATCGCCGAATTCACGGTCTCCGAGCTTTCCGGCGCCATCAAGCGCACCTTGGAGGAGGGCTTCGGCTTCGTGCGCCTGCGCGGCGAGATATCCGGCTTCCGCGGCGCTCACGCGTCCGGCCACTGCTACTTCGCCTTGAAGGACGACAAGGCCAAGATCGAGGCCGTCATCTGGAAGATGACCTACGGCCGCCTGAAGGTTAAGCCGGAAGAGGGCATGGAGGTCATCGTCCAGGGCCGCGTAACGAGCTATCCGGGCTCGTCGAAATATCAGATCGTCATCGAGAGCCTCGAGCCAGCCGGCCTCGGCGCACTGATGGCGCTGCTGGAAGACCGCAAGCGCCGCTTCACTGCCGAGGGCCTCTTCGCAGAGGAGCGCAAACGGCCGCGTCCTTATCTGCCGCAGCTCGTCGGCATCATCACCTCGCCAACCGGCGCCGTCATCCGCGACATGCTGCACGGCTTCACCGAGCGCTTCCCGACGCGCGTCATCGTCTGGCCGGTCCGCGTGCAGGGCGAGACGTGTGCGGCCGAGGTCGCCGCCGCCATCGCCGGCTTCAATGCCTTCCGTCCCGGCGGCCCCTTCATGCGCCCCGACGTGCTCATCGTTGCGCGCGGCGGAGGCAGCCTTGAGGATCTGTGGGGCTTCAACGAGGAGGTCGTGGTGCGCGCCGTCGCGGCGAGCACCATCCCCATCATCTCCGCGGTGGGCCATGAGACCGATTGGACGCTGATAGATCTCGTTGCCGACGCACGCGCGCCGACGCCGACCAAGGCCGCCGAGTGGGCGGTGCCGAAATTCTCGGAACTAGCCGAGAGCACGGACAAGCACGGCTCAAGGCTGAGCACGGCTGCAAGGCGCGTGTTGCAGCATTCGCGCGCGCACCTGAAGGCGGCGACCCGTGGCCTGCCACGCCTCGAAGATCTGCTCGCCATGCCGCGCCAGCGGTTCGATGCCTGCGAGAAGCGCCTTGGCCGCGCTCTGCTTGCCAACGCGAGAGTCCATCATACGCGATACACCCGCATCTCCGCGCGACTGCGTCCGGCGCCTATACTGCATCGCATTGCTCACTGCGGCGAGCGCGCCGGGGCGCTGCAAGGCCGCGCTCTGCAGGCGCTGCGCAACGGTGTGACGGCACGCCGGCGTCAGCTGTCGAGCGCCGAGATGCTGCTGTCGACACTGAGCTATCAGAGCGTGCTGCAACGGGGCTTCGCCCTCGTGCGTGACGCCGGCGGCCGCCCCGTCCGCGCTGCGGCGGCGACCTCGGCCGGAGAGCGGCTCGAGCTCGAGTTCGGCGATGGCCGTGTCGAAGCTGAGGTACTGGAGGTACGGGCCGGGGGAAGCGGGAAGTCTGCGGCCTCGTCGCCGGCCTCGTCGCCGGCCGCGGCACCGGCAAGCCCCGGTGTCAGGCGCCCCCGCGCGCGCATCGGCAAGGATCAGGGCTCGCTCTTTTGAAAGCTTAGAAGAACGCGGGTGCTTGACGCGCCCCGCGCGACTGGCATTGTGTTTGGCTGATATCTGCAAGAGAGACGTATGAACAGGATCGACAGGTTCTTTGGCCTCCGCGGAGAGGCGAAGGTCAAGTTCCTTAACGGGGAGTTTCAGGTGCTCTCCCCGGGCGACTTCGTGCGCTGCGCTGTCACCGGCGAGCCCATCATGCTGCCGGACCTGCGCTATTGGAGCGTCGAGCTGCAGGAAGCCTACTCCTCGCCCGACGTCTCGATGCAGCGCTACCTCGAGATGCGCGACAAGCTGCAACGGCAGCACGAGGAATTCTAAGCCGGCGGCGGCCGCTGCCGCCGCGACGCGCCCTTCAGCGTCGCATCGATCAACGAATTCAGCCGGGCCATTTCGCGATCGTCGATCTGCATCTCGATTGCGAGGACGCGCGTCTGCGCGGCGAGCGCCTCTAGCGCCGGGTCTCCCGTCAGACGCGCAAAGTCCTTCTCGGTCGTCACGAGTTGCCCGCCGCATTTGCTCGCGGCTTCGATCAGCTTCTCGGCGTCTTGCCGCGTGAACCAATGGTGGTCGGCGAATGACGTCTCCTCAGTGATGCGCCCGCCGAGACTTTCCAGTAGCCGGTAGAACCGGCGCGGATTGGCAATGCCGGCGAATGCGACGAGCGGCTTCGCGGCGACCCAGGACGTATCGCCCGCAGGCGCCACCCGCGCCGTGAGAACCGGGCCCGGAAATCCCTGCCGCAAGACGCCGAGCACGCTGCCTGCACCGGCGTCCGGCGGATCGCGCACCACGATCGCATCGACGAGCCCCAGCTGGAAATCGAGCGGCGCCCGCAGCGGCCCCGCCGGGATCACTTCGCCGTTGCCGATGCCGCGCCGGCCGTCGACCACCGCTATGGTGAGATCCTTCGCGATTGCCGCATTCTGCAGCCCGTCGTCCATGATCACGACGCTCGGGGCGCGGCCCTCGCGCTCGATCGCGATGATGCCCGCCCTCCGGTCCCGTGCGACGAGGGTAGGTGCGACGGCGGCGAGCAGCATCGGCTCGTCTCCGAAGCGGCGCGCGGCATCCGGCTCCCGGTCGACCCACGCCGGCCCCAGTGTTCGGCCGCCGTATCCGCGCGTCAGGAACATGGGTTTCTCGCCGCGCGCGATCAGCAGCCGCGCGATGTGGATCGACAGCGGCGTCTTGCCAGTGCCGCCGGCGGTGAAATTACCAACGCAGATGACCGGCAGCCGCGAGCGGTAAGGCGTCCTGCGGACATAGCGCCGTTCCGCGATCCAGCCGTACAGCCGGCTGATCGGCATGAGCGCACGCTGGCGCACGTCATCGGCGCCGCAATACCACCAGGACGGCTCATCAAGACGCACGCTTCAATCTTCCGTCAGGCAGATAGCGCAGCAACGCCTCGACGGTCTTGTCGAGCGCGCCGGAAAGCGTTCCGAGTGCTTGCGTCGCGCCCGCGCGCATGCGCTGCAGCTCTTGCGGACTGTCGAGCAGCCTCGATACTGCGGCGGCGATATCGACCGACGACTTCACCTCGATCGCCCCCTCGTGGCGCAGCAGCGTTTGATAGGCGTCGCTGAAATTCTGCCAATAGGGCCCGGTCAGCACCGCAGCGCCGTGGCGCACGGCTTCGATCGGATTCTGCCCGCCGCGATCGACCAGCGACCCGCCGATGAAGGCGACCGGCGACAATGCGTAGAGAGTCCCCAGCTCCCCGATGGTGTCGGCGATGTAGATTTCCGTACGCGGCCCCGGAAGCGTCCCCAGCGAGCGTTGCGCCACCGTGAAGCCGAGACTCTTGAGCATCTCCGCGAGCGCCGTTCCGCGCTCCGGATGCCGCGGCGCGATGATCGTGCACAGCCCCTCGAAGTGTCGCGCCAGCGCCCGGTGCGCGATCGCGATGCTCTCTTCCTCGCCTTCGTGCGTGCTCGCTGCGGAAAATACCAGGCGATCGCCGAGCGCTTCCTTGAGCCGCTCCAGCTCCTTGACGTCGATGGGCGGCGGCGGCGCGTCGATCTTGAGGTTTCCCACCGAGATGACGTTGCGCGCACCGACGGCCGAAAAGCCGATCGCCATACGTTCGTTCTGCGCGAGAATGATGCTGAAGCGGCTGAACAGCGGCACCGCCATCGCCTTGTTGCGCTGCCAGCGGCGGCGGCTGCGATGCGACAGGCGCCCGTTGACGAGCGCGATCGGAATGCCGCGCGCCGACGTCTCGAGGATCAGCGACGGCCAGATCTCCGATTCCGTGAACACGGCGAGGTCGGGCTGCCAGTGCTCGAGGAAGCGGCGCGCGTACTCCGGCGCATCGAGCGGCACGTACTGATGCACGGCATTCGGGCCTAACCGCCGCTCGGCGAGTCCCGCCGACGTGACGGTGCCGGTCGTCAGAATAAAGTTGAGGTCCGGACGCGCCGCACCGAGCGCATCTATGACGGGCAGCACCGCGTTGGTCTCGCCCACGCTCGCCGCGTGAACCCAGCACACGACGCCGTTGGGGCGTGCGACGCCGGCGTTGCCTAGCCGCTCGCCGCGACGACGCGGGTCTTCCTTGCCGCCACGCTCGCGGATTTTGAGGATCAGCGGCGCCAGCGGGCGCAGCAGGCTCATGGTTGTGCGGTAGGCCTTGAGCCGGAAGTCGGGATCGGCCGGCGGCGAGTCCGGGTCGGCGAGGTTGACGGGGATGATGCGCTTCATATCGGCTCCGGCAATCTCGTAGGCGCGCACCGTGGCCGCGTTCAGCGCTCGTTCCAGTTGCTGGCGGGCAAGCTCCAGCTCGCTCTCGCCGGCATCCCCTGGAACCCAGATCGGATCGCCCGCGACGTATGCCACTTTGGAGCCTGGAAGGTTGATTGTCATCCGGCTCCAGGTGTCGAGCGCGCGAAATCGCGAGCTGGCGGCGGCACAGGGCACGATCGGACGCCCTGAAAGCCGGGCAATCGTTACGATGCCGATGCCCGCCTTACGCGCCGGTCCTGGCGGCACGTCGGCCGTCATGACGACGGTGAATCCGTCCTTCAGGGCGCGCACAGCTTGCCGCAGGGCGTGAACCCCGCCGCGATCCTTGCGCCGCCCCCCGGCGCCAGCGCCGCGGATCAGCTCGACCCCGAATCGCTCCATCGCCGCACCGACCAACTCCGCATCGCCGTGCCGGGCGACCATCGCCGCGACCTTCACGTCTGGCGCCGGCCGGAACCCGGACGAGAGCATGAACTGCCCATGCCAGACCGCGAGGATGAGGGGGTGGTCGCCGCGCAGCCTCTGCAGAGCGTCCTCGGGTTCGTAAACGGCCTTGGAGGTACGTTGAACCAGCGAAATCAAGCCGGCGACGGCGCTGCCGGCGAGGCGATTGAGCTTGCGAGCGGTGTCAGGCGAACGTGCCATCGCAACAGGTGCCTCGGCGCCAGATCGCCTCATCGAGCAAGGGTTCTGCCCGAACCACTTGCAGCTGGTTCCTATAGCGAATATTTAGCGGTGGCAAACTGGGACGTTCGAGCACATACAGGCAATTCTGCGGTCGCCCGGGGGCCGGCCCGCCCCCCCCACCCCAACCTCTTATCAGCGGATTTTGATGGCCGGATTGGTGAAGCGGGCAAAACGCTCTTATCGGAGCGTCGCAAGAGGTGCTCGCAAAGGCCTTGTGCGGGCCATGCCGCCCTGGATGCGCCGTGCGTCTGCTATTCCCATGTCCTACGCCGATATGCTGCTCGTGGACCACGGGATCTTCCGTCTGGCCTACCTGAACAGCCATCGCATGTCGGATAAGGCCTGGCGCTCAGCCCAGCCTGCCCCGTATCAGCTCCGGGGTTTTGCCAAGGCTGGCGTGCGCACCGTCGTGAACCTGCGTGGCATCCGCGACTGCGGCAGCTTCTGGCTCGAGCAGCGTGCCTGCCAGAAGTACGGCATGAAGCTTGTCAACTTCCAGATCCGCTCGCGCGCCGCTCCGTCGAAAGACGAGCTTTGGGGTGCCAAGCGGCTGTTCGAAGAGATCGAATACCCGGTGCTCATGCACTGCAAATCCGGCGCCGACCGTGCCGGCCTGATCAGCGTGCTGTACCGCCACCTCCACGAGGGCGTCCCCATGGAGGAGGCCAAAAAGGAACTTTCCATCAGGTACGGCCACATCCGCCAGGCGCACACCGGCATTCTCGACGAATTCTTCGAACGCTATATTGCCTACAACGCGGCGAGCCCGATGCCGTTCTTCCAGTGGGTCGACACCGTTTACGACCCCGACGAGCTGCGCCGCACCTTCCGCTCTAACGGCTGGGCCAACCGCATCGTCGACAGCGTCCTGCGCCGCGAGTAGCAGTCTCAACCAGTCGCGAGAGCCGCCTCAGGTAAGCTGCGGCTCATGCGTTCCCGCCAACGCCTGTGAGCGGACGAGCCGCGCATAGTAGCCGTTCGCGGCCAGCAACTGATGATGCGTGCCGGTTTCGACGATAGTGCCCTCGTCCATGACGCAGATGAGATCGGCCTTCTGCACCGTTGAAAGCCGGTGCGCGATGACCAGCGTCGTGCGGTTCTTGGTGAAGCGCGCGAGCGCCTCCTGCACCAGCCGCTCCGATTCGGTGTCGAGGGCGCTGGTCGCCTCGTCGAGCAGCAGGATCGGCGCGTCCTTCAGGATGGCGCGAGCGAGAGCGAGTCTCTGCCGCTGCCCGCCCGAAAGGCGCAGGCCCCGGTCGCCGATCTCGGTAGCATAGCCGTCCGGCTGGGCCAGAATGAACTCGTGTGCCGCTGCGGCTTGCGCGGCAGCCGTTATAGCCGGTTGCGGCGCCCCCAGTCGCCCGAGCGCGATGTTGGCGCCGATTGTGTCGTCGAACAGCGTCACATCCTGCGAGACGATCGAGATCGCGTCGCGTAGCGATGCCAAAGTCACGTCGCGGATGTCCTGTCCGTCGATGGAGATGCGGCCCTTCGTGACGTCGAATAGCCGCGGAACGAGGTTGAGCGCCGTCGATTTGCCCGCCCCTGACCGGCCCACGAGCGCGACCGTCTGCCCGCCCGGCACTGTCAGCGTGAAGTTGGACACTGCCTGTATCGCGCCATCGTCATAGCCGAAGCCGACGCCGTCGAAGCGGATCGTCGCGTTGCCGATCGCGAGCGGCTTTGCACCCGGCTTGTCGACAATCGTCGGCTTCTCGTCGATGAGACCGTAGAAGCTTTCCGCCGCAGCGAGCCCCTCGTTAATCCGGCCAGAAAGACTCCCCAACGCGCGGATCGGTTGCGACGCCATCAGCAGCGCGGTGATGAAGCCCATGAAGTCGCCGACTGTGGAAATACCGCTCGCGATGCGCCAGTACGCGAACGCGATGACGCCGGCGACGGCAAGCCCGCCGAGCGCTTCGAGCAGCGGGTCGATGCGGGCGCGGTTGCGCACCGCCTTCATCTTGAGCTCGTAGACGACCTCGAAGCTGCGATTCAGCCGCTCGGCTGCATAGTTCTCGAGCCGGAACGATTTGATCAGCCGCACGCCCGACAGCTTTTCAGTCAGCAGCGCCGTCATGCCGCCGAGTTCGTCCTGCGTTTGCTTGGCGACACGCCGCAGTTTCTTCGACAGCTGCGCGACGGGTAGAGCCGCGATCGGGTAGATGCCAAGCACGATGAGCGACATCATCGGATCGAGATAGATCATCGAAGCGACCAGCGCGACGATCGAAAGAGAATCGCGGATGGCGGTGTTGAGCGCCGCCTGCGAGGCGCCCTGTATAAATCCGATGTCGTTCGTCAGCTTGGACAGGAGGCGCCCGGGCGTCTCGCGCGAAAGCCGTGAGAAGTCCGCCGTCATGAGATGCGCGAACCCGACTTTTTGCATGTCCGTCGTCTGCCGCATGACGAGGCGGTTGGTCTCCACTGTCTGCGCATAAAGCAGCACGCTGCGCGCCATGGTGGCGCCGACGATGGCCGCCAACACGTAAGGCAGCATGCCGGACTGGTCCTTCATCAGCATGTCGAAGGACGCTTTGATGATCATCGGGTAGGCGCCGGTGATGGCGGCCAACAGTGCGGTGAGCATCAGCGCGAACGTTAATTCGCGCCACCGCGGGTAGACCCACTCCCTAAGGAAGCGGTTGAGCAGTCCGCGGCGGCGCTCGTCGAGCGCGATTGCGCCGGAGCTGCCTTTGCGAGGCGCGGGTGTATGGCTCACGACAGCGCCTTCGTCGTCGCGTCGTCCGGCTCCAGTAGTCGATGAATATGGACCACGAAGTAACGCATCATTGCATTGTCGACCGTGCGCTGGGCAGCAGCCTTCCAGGCGACGTGGGCTTCGGCATAGTTTGGATAGATGCCGATGATGTCGAGATCTTTAAGGTCGCGGAATTCCACGCTTTCGAGGGACGTCAGCTCTCCTCCGAAGACAAGGTGCAACAGCTGCTTCGGCGTCTTGTCGGTCATGGAGATCCCCTGTGTAGTCGAAGCGGAATGGCCGAAGTCGGCCGCGTGGTTACGGCGAATTTACGCTATCCCTTAAGCCGACAGGAAGCCGGATGTGTCATTCTGCCTAAACGGTCGCGCAAGACGGCTGGCTCTGAGGACAACGGCGAGGCTTCCAATTTCGGCTTGAACCCCGGGCACGGGTTCAAGCCGAATTGCTTAACGGGTGTCGCATCCCGGCTGAAGCGGCTTCCGGCCCACGCCTGTCGTGCCTTGCCAAAGACGGCCTAACTGAGACCGGCCATGCGCGACAGCACCATGTCGCCGGCGAGGCCGAAGAAGATGACAAGGCCCACATCCCGGTTGGAGCGGAAGCGTCGCAGGCAGTTGGCCGCGTCGTTGGTGTCCAGCGTCGTCACCTGCCAGGCCATTTGCAGCGACGCGAGTACAACGGCCGAGAAAAAGATGAGGTGCGTGCCGGCCAGGAAGCCTGCCGCCAGCCACATCACGATGGCCCCCGCATAGAACGCCCCGAC